>JBAXKK010000008.1:0-48406 GCA_037137395.1 Elusimicrobiota bacterium | reverse complement strand
TCCTTTGGAAGTTATAGAGGGGAAGATATTGTTAATACGCGGGCATCGGGTTATGTTCGATAGCGATTTGGCTGAATTATACGATGTAACTACAGGGCATCTCAACAGAGCTGTTGTTAGAAATATGGATAGTTTTCCACCAGACTTTATGTTTCAGCTTTCAGTGGAAGAGTATAAATCTTTAAGATGCCAATTTGGCATCTTAAAGAGAGGCGGGCATTCTAAGTATCTGCCGCGGGTTTTTATGGAGCAAGGCGTTGGAATGCTTTCAAGTGTTCTTAAGAGTAAACGCGCCAGACTGGTGAACATACAAATAATGCGGGCATTTGTTAAGTTACGGCAACTCCTTAATACTCATAAAGATTTGGCATGTAAACTGGAGGAATTGGAAAATAAATACGACGCGCAGTTTTCGAGTGTCTTTGACGCCATAAAGTTACTGATGGCTCCGCCGGAGAATTCCGACGCCGGCCTTAAAAAAGTCCCCGGCTTCAAACCAGAGAAGTAGCGGATACTGGGTTATTTATGCCGGCGGCTGCCAGTGCGGGGTCCTGCCAGGCATGGGGCCCATCAGGCCTCGGGGCCCGGCGACTTCGCGCCGGTTCCTCCTCGGCCCGATCCTACCCATGCCAGTCACCCCTCCAGCGATACCCGCCGGCAACTTCTCTGCAATTGAATTATATTGATAATTCCCCGCCCATTTGATGATACGGCCTAATTACCCACCCAGCGGTCGCCGCTAGGGTTATATAAGCACCCATTTGCTAGAATGTTTAAGTTGGGATAGAGAGATTCGTAAATATTTAAATTGTTTTTTTGAGAGGTGACATATGGGAGTTAAAATAGGCGCGGTGTACGCGGGAGACCAGCAGGTGGATCTTACTCATGGGCCTAGCGGGAATAGGTTCGTCACCGATTTGCCGGTCGATAACGGGGGGAAGGGCCGGACCTTTTCGCCGACGGACCTTTTCGCTTGTTCGCTGGCGTCGTGCATCCTTACCATTATGGCCAAGGTCGCGGAGCGCGACGGGGTTGATTTTAAGGGTGCTTCGATTGAGGTAGAGAAACGGATGCATGAAAATCCCAGGCGCGTGGCCGCGTTCATCGGCGTCATCACCTTTCCGGCCGGTCTTCCGGAACCCGAAAGGAAGAAGTTGATGGAGTGTATAAAAGCCTGCCCGGTGCACAGAAGCCTCCACCCGGACATAAAAGTGGAATTTGAACTGCGATGATAATGAATCTGTAATTCCGGGGACATGATATATATTACACGGAATTGAGTATTGCGTTTTCGAATTGCTAAGAGTTGTTGCCCTCAAGAATGAATTGCTAGAAATAAGAATCTGACCTTAATACTAGCGCGGAAAAATCATGGATAAAATTGAAGAAAGTCTTAATAAATGCCCTTTGTGCGGCGCGGGGTTGGAACCGGTGATCGACAGGGACAAAGGAACCGTGGATTGTCCGAAATGCCGAAGCTCGCTTTGGTTTAGGGCTAAGGACCGGACCGGTACTTATTTCCGGGTGATGGAGAAGCCCGGGAAGAATGCAAGGTGCTCCTGCGGCAGCGGGCACGCTTATGAGCGGTGCTGCGGCCGCCGCGTAAAATAGTAGGGAAAAGGGGAAAGGCAACAGGAGACTTTTTGGGATAGATACTAATAAAGGAATTTTTAATATGGAAGATAAAACCGGTTCTGTTGTTATTCGATCTGAGGCGCATGGGGATTTAAAGGCGGTTCGCAAACTGAATAAAAGGGTTTTTAAGGGAAATAGCGAGTCGATGTTGGTGGACGCTCTTCGCTACTCATCCGATTTTATACCCGCCCTTTCATTGGTGGCGGAAAAAGAGGGGAAGGTCATCGGGCATATTCTTTTTTCCCGGATCAAAATTAAAGGGCAGAACAATGTTACATCGGCCCTGGCGCTAGCGCCAATGTCCGTTCTGCCTGAATATCAAAACCAGGGGATAGGTACCGGGCTGGTGAAACACGGATTGGAGGAGTGCAGGAAATTAGGACATAAAATAGTTGTAGTTGTGGGTCATCAGGAGTATTACCCGCGCTTCGGTTTTGTTAAAGCCGGAGAAAAAGGCTTTAAGTTGCCGTTCGAAGCCCCGGACGAGGTTTTTATGGTGCTTGAACTGGTTCCCGGGGCCTTGAGCGGAGTCCATGGCGAAATTGAGTATCCGCCGGAGTTTCACGGGGTAGTGTGATATGCGGGCAATAGGGTGGGAAATATGCCGGGTGTCTTTTAGCGTTCATATAGCTCTTGCTGGTATGGTTTCATGGTTAAAAAAACTGATTTTTCAAAAGATGCGCGAAACGAGAACCGCGAGGAGTGCTATGCCTGCTATAGGGCAAAAAAGAATTGTTTGTGTGATAGCATAAAACCTTTCTCTACAAGGATGCGTTTTGTGATCCTTATGCACGACAAAGAGGCCCGGAGACAAAAAACAGGGACAGCCCGGCTTGCAAAATTATGTTTAAAGAACGCGGAACTATTAATAGGGACTGATTTTACGCGTAATGAAAGGGTGAATTCTCTGATACAGGATCCCTCCTATAACCCTTTTGTCTTGTACCCCGGGCCTAAAGCCGTAAATTTTAAAACCCTGGGGAATAATATCCTCAAATCTGAAGAAAAAACGCTTCTGATTTTTGTTATTGACGGGACATGGGCTTGCGCCAAGAGACTTTTAGGCAAAAGCCAAAACATTCGCGCCTTACCCCGAATCTCTTTTTCCCGCAGTTATATCTCCCAATTTACAATTAAAAAACAGCCCAGGGAACACTGTGTTTCTACCATAGAGGCCATCCGCTATTTATGCGAAGAGGCCCAAGAAGCCGGCTATGAAAACCTTAACGCGCAAAGCGAAACCCTGATGGTCGTTTTTAAAAAACTGGTTGATACGCAGATTAATTATCAGAAAGGGAAAGTCAGAAGAGGCGGTTAGGTGAGGTTGGCAGAATTTGCGGTCAAATAAGCGATTCTTCCCGCTCTATGTTGCCAGACCATAAAGAATTAACATCCGTCTGCCCTCAACATGCAAAACTAAAGGTGGATATGGGGAACAGCGTGGAGACTTTGAGGCTCACAACGGAAGTTTGGTAGAATTAAAAGAGCGATAATGTTCGGAGGATTAATGAAAAAGAACATACTTATAGCTTTTATGGTTTTAACTGGCGCGGTCCTGAGCGTTCACGCCGCGAGAATGCGGGTTAACGGTCCGGCTGCCCAGAAAATGTGGGAGGCACTGAATCTTATGGCCAAACTTGAGGATCTGCCTCTTCACATCATTGATGGAAGCTCCGACACGCTGGCGGTGCGCAGTCTTACCTGCGCTTCTGAAATGTACGACGCCTGTTCGTTTTTTGTTAATGTGAACGGCGCTGAGAAGTTGATAGTTCATACCGACGCCGCGGCAAAGATAATAGACGCCCTTTACGCTAACGGTATTTACCCGGTTGAGGACGATCCCAGCCTGTCACAGTCCGCGGGCAATGTTTCCTGCTCTAAGACCAAGGACTATTACGAGTGCGCTATAGCGGAGTGACCCGGTCCGGCCGGAATTGCGAAAACGGCGGTCCTCCCCGCCGTTTTTTTGTCGGCAAAAAAGGCAGCAGGAGCCTTTTTGAAAAGAAAATATGAAACCTCTGATTTAAAGGGTAAGGCGTCTGATAATATGGCTGCATCTTCGGATATGATCGAATTTTTTAAAGACGCTCTGCGCCTTGTTCCTGAGGTGACATTCCGGCCTATGATGGGGGGATATTGCGTCTATAGTTCAGGGAGGATCTTCGGACTCGTATGCGGCGATACTTTGTTCCTGAAGACGACCGACCGGACAATACGCTTATTCAATGATCAAAAAACGCGCGCCTATCCCGGCAGCAAAAACACGTGTCAGGTAAACGCCGAATGGCTGGAAGACAAAGAGAAAATGGCGGAGGTCGTAGGCTATACGCTTAAAAACCTGCCTCCTCGCGAAGAGGAGCGTAAAAACAAGAAATAGAGGCAATTTTTTATCGGACATACAAAAGCTGGCGGTTAAAACTTATCTCAGGAGTCAGGCGCAGCATGAATGAAACGAATAAATTTTCACAGATGGAAGACCCGGAGCGCCGCTTTGACCGGATGACGCGGCTGGTGGGGCCGGAGGCGATGGAAAAGCTGAAGAAGGCCCATGTAATGGTGATAGGCTGCGGCGGAGTTGGTTCCTGGGCGGCGGAAACCGTGGCGCGCGCCGCGGTCGGGCGTATAACGGTGGTGGATTTCGACACCGTTTGCATCCGGAATTTTAACCGTCAGCTTCAGGCGCTGAGCGGAACTATCGGCAAGCATAAAGCGGTGCTTCTGGCCGAACGCCTGCGCCTTGTTAACCCCGAGGCGCGCGTGGACGGCGTAGCTAGCTTCTTTAACGATACGACTTCGGAATCAATGATGGCCGAACGCCCGGATTTTGTGATAGACGCCATCGATCATATTACTTCAAAATGTTTTCTTATCAACTATTGCCGCGAAAAGAAAATTCCGCTGGTGGTTTCCACCGGCTCTGGCGGCCGCCTGGATCCCACACAGGTGCGCGTTATGGACCTTGGAAGGACCGAGATGGACCCGCTGGCGCGGGCGGTGCGCGGCATACTGCGCGAAAAATACAATTTCCCCAAAAAAGGGGATTTCGGCGTCCAGGCCGTCTGCACTTTAGAACAGTTTAGAAAACCCCATGAATCTACGGAACTGACCGACTGCAAGGCGGGGTGCTTATGTCCCCAGGGCGAAAACGACTTTCAGAGCTGCACAAAGAAGAGCGTCGTATTGGGAACGGCAGGTTTTGTGACCGGCGCTTTTGGGATGGCTTGCGCCTCGATTGCGGTCCGGCATCTCATCGGATCACCGGAATGATAAGAAAAGGCATACGCCTTTTTGCGCGCAGATTACGGCTGGATTATTGCCCGGGGAATGGGGACAACCTTAAATTGAAAATGGGATGATAAAACTGGTAAGGTTAACCGGACGCGGCAGTGAAAACGGCTATCAGCTTTGCGCGGAAGTCCCCAAAAAAGTCAAAATATTCATATGATGAAAAGAAAACTCCTGCTTGGTTTAATCCTGTCAATATCACTGCTTAGCGGCGTGAGCGCCGGAGAGGGGCAGACAAAACTTATAAGCCATGCCGGACACTATCTTGACCCCGGCACGCAGTCAATTTCCCAGATCGCTCCGGCCCCTGCCGATGGATCAGATTTAGACAAAATAGACATGGTGACGCTTCATGAGTGGCAGAATAAGCGGACTCAGGCGGAATGTGAGCGCGCTAAATCTGAAACGAGCGCGTCCTACGAAGAAGTGTTCGGCGCTGTCTCCCCGTTCCCGAAGCCGCTTCCCAAAAAAGCCGCCGCCATCCTTGCTAAAATAAAAGCCGACACCGATGAGACTGTTGTAGTGATAAAGAGTCACTATAACAGGCAGCGACCTTTTAAAAGAGATTCCACGCTTAAGCCCTGCATCGACCCCTCTCGCGGTAAGATCGGCCCTCTCGCCTACCCAAGCGGCCACGCGACGATATCAAGAGTGTTCGCGCTGATCCTCTCCGGCCTTGTCCCGGCTAAAAAAGATGTTTTTATGGCCAAGGCTGACGCGGCCGCGTTAAACAGGGTGATCTCCGGCGTTCATCACCCGTCAGATATCGAGGCCGGGAAGCGCCTGGCAGACAGCCTTTACTCGCAGTTCGTTAAAGTTCCGGCTTTTACAAAAGATTTAAATAAGCTGCGCTCCTTGCTTTTAAAACAGTAAAGATGCGGCAGGAAATTTGTCGAGTTATGATGAAGAAAAAAGTCGTAGTGGCTATGTCTGGCGGGGTGGATTCTTCCGCCGCCGCTGCGCTTTTGCAGAAAGAAGGATATGAGGTTATCGGCGTTACGCTGAATCTGTTCTCGCCTGAGAACGCTAAGGTGGCCTGCTGCGGCGCGGCGGAATCGGGGGCTAAGGCGCGGGCGGTATGCGATACTCTAGGCGTCAGGCATTATGTCAAGAACGCCGGCGATATCTTCAAAAAACACGTCATAGATGAATTCGTGAAAAGTTATCTTGCCGGGTCCACTCCCAATCCCTGCGTGGACTGCAATCGTTTTTTAAAATTCGATTATCTTTTTGAGCTGGCCAAGGCTTTTGGCGCTGAATATCTGGCCACGGGTCACTACGCGCGAATAGAGAAAGGTCAGGACGGATGGCGTCTTATGCGCGGCTTCGACCCTCTGAAGGACCAAAGCTATTTTCTTTACTGTCTCAAAAAGGAACAATTGCCTAATATCCTTTTTCCCTTAGGCGGGATGGCCAAGAAAGAGGTCCGGCGTATCGCCGGTGAGCTGGATCTGCCTGCCGCCAAAGAAAAAGAGAGTAATGATATCTGTTTCGTGGGGAAGGGGGGTTACGATAAATATCTTAAGCATACCGGCGGAGTTAAGCCCCGTCCGGGGAGAATTGTGGACGCGAACGGAAAAAAGCTGGGCCGGCATGACGGATTTTTTAATTATACTATCGGCCAGCGGCGCGGCCTTGGCGTATATGGGGGGGAACGTCTCTACGTTGTGGCGCTGAGGCCGGAAACCAACGAGGTGGTGCTGGGTAAACTTTCAGATGCCTGTTTTAACAAGGTGGAGATTTCAGGGATTAACTGGCTGGCTAAAAAGCCGGCGGCCGGCGCATGTGTTGACGCGCAGGTGCGCTACCATCATAAACCGGCTCCCTGTCTTGTCGTCTCTTGCGAAGGCGATGGCTTTTCCGGAGTTTTTACCGAGCCGCAGTTCGCGCCGGCGAAGGGGCAGTCGCTGGTGTTTTATGAGGGCGACAGGGTGCTGGGCGGAGGGGTGATCAGCGCGGTCGGCAGATAGAGGACTAAGGACATAAGGAGTTTATTATGAATAAGAAAATTGGAGTTATCTTCGGCGGCAAGTCCGCGGAACATGAGGTCTCTGTCGAATCGGCCAAGAGCATGATGCAGAATCTTTGCCTGGCGGGTTACAAAGTAATACCAATTTATATCCCGCAGCGTGGCGCGTGGCGTAAGGCCGCTCCGGAAACTGTTTCAGGAGGCAGAGTTACGGGCGGTAAGATAGAGCCTTCCCTTGAGAAAGGGGACTTTATGCTGGACGGCAGGCCTATGAAACTGGATGCTGTATTCCCGCTGATTCACGGCTCCACCGGAGAGGACGGCGTATTGCAGGGCTTTCTGGAGCTGTTGGGGCTGCCTTATGTCGGGTCGGGGGTTCTTGCTTCCGCCGCGGGCATGGATAAGGTGCTTTCAAAAGATATCGCGCTTAAGCGCGGGCTTCCCGTCCTGCCACATGTGGAAATATCCAGCCGGGAGAAGCGAAGTGTAGACGCCGGAATAAAATCGGCGCGGCGCCTGGGTCTACCTCTCTTCGTCAAGCCGGTTCAGCTGGGTTCTTCCGTAGGTGTTACCAAGGTTAAAGCGTTTAAAGATCTGGCAGGCGCCGTGGCTTTCGCATTCCGTTTTGATTCCAGAGTTATGATAGAAAAGGGGGTGGATCGCGCCAGAGAAATAGTCTGCGGAGTGCTGGGGTCTGCCCTGGCCGCCGGTTCAAGCGTGCCCGGAGAAGTCAGACCGAAAGGCAAACATGAGTTTTTTGATTATGAGGCCAAATACCTGGACAATAACGGCATGGACTTTCTGGTGCCTGCGCCGATATCCGCCAAAACGGCTTTAAAAATGCGGGAGTTTTCAGTGGAAATATTTAAGGCCCTCGGCTGCCACGGCATGGCCAGGGTGGACTTTCTTGTGAATCCCAAAAAGGAAAATGAGTTTTATTTCTGCGAGATAAACACTATTCCCGGCTTCACTTCGCACAGCCTTTATCCCGTGCTGTGGAAAAACACAGGTCTCGATCCCGTGAAGCTTTCCGACCGGCTGGTAAAGTTGGCTTTTGAAAGGCAGCGTGCCAGGGGCGGTCTGAAAACTATCAGAAAATAATAGTGATAAAGAGCTGATCTCCGGTCACTGGTTTTACTCTTCAGTGGCCCCGGTTTCATCCTCATACACATATTCATATTCTTCGTCTGCCGCGTCCGCCGGTTTTTCAGTCACACTTTTGGGTGCCGGCTTCGCGGCCGGCTTTGCGGCGGGCTTGGGCTGACGGCCTTTTACAGCGGCCGCGCCAGTCCCCTGACGGCCTTTTTTTATCTGTGGTTTGTTCTGTTTAGGATCCTGGGCGACATTCCATGTGGCGTTCAGCGGCTTTGCGCTCGCGGCGTCCAGCGATTGTACGGTTTTTTTCGCATAATCAACTTCATAGCTGTAAACCAGCTGACCTGTCCGGTCTGCTAAAGGGATGATTGCGTTCAGTTCGAACAGGCCGTTAGGAAGTTCTTTGGCCTGCCAGGTCGCGATGTTGAAATTGCCGTTTCTGGTTTGCGCGTCTTCATAGATCCTGGTCTCAAGGGTGACCCCGGCGGTTTTCGTCTCAAATGTCCTGCCGATAAAGATGATTTCGGGCGTAAGGTCTCTCTTGGCTGGCTCGGCTTGGGGAGCAGGTGTCTGCTGAGCGGGCGTCTGGGCGACAGCCTGGAATGGCTGAGGGGCCGCCGGCGTCTCTGCGGACCGTGACGCGCTTAAGAAGGGGACAGGGAAGGGTATAAACTTGGTGACATCAAAAACACCAAAATTCTTTAAAGCGAAAGCGGCTCCACCCACCACCGCGGCCAGCAGTATTAAGGTTATAAATAATTTAAATATTTTCTTTATTATCCACGCGATGGTCGATTTTTTTCCGCTGGAGCCCTGGTCAATGATCTCCTGCTTAGCGCTTTCCGGCGGCGCCTTCTGTTCCGCGGGGGCCAGAACTCTTTCGCTTGCCATCTTGGGGCTCGCGGCAGCCGGGGCTTGGGCCAAAGAAGCTTTTATCTCTGAAACGGCGTTTTCAAGGTACTGGATTTTATCCATCACTTCGCGCTGAAACTGACTGGCCTTTATTGAAGACAGGACTTCTCCCATCTGGCCGAGTTTATCTTTGAGGGGTTCGATATCCTGTCTCGTAAGTGAATTTCTGGTCAGCGCTTCAAGCCGGGAGCTTATTCCGTTCATCATTTCCTTGTCTGCCGGTGAGGCTTGTTTTTCAGAGTCCTGAGCAGAGACCGCTTCGGTTGACATCTGGGTTTCTTGTCGGTGCGTGTCAAACCCCTCCGCGCGATTATCTATCTGCGAAATGCTCATGGGATCGAAATTGGAGCTGGTGAAACTTGGCGCAGGCTGTTGCCCCCCGGTTTCCTGCTGGTTTTTTTCTCCGCTAAGGTGATTGACCTGGAAATCCGCTCCGTCTATGTGAGGCGCCGCTTCCGGAGGAGTTTGATCTATCGAATGAAGCGATAGCGGCTTCAGCCTGCTTTCCGGCATTTCAGCATTAAATACGGGCTGCGAATGCTCGCTTTTTACCTCAGACCCGGGGATGCCGGTATCGGGTTTGAATTGTTCCGCCGCGGGGGTTACCGCGGTGCCGAGCATGGCGGCTATCTCCGGATAGACGGATGCTTCTTTCCAGTCCTCAGTAGTAGTTCCGACCGGCGTTTGCGGGCAGATCAGAGTTGTCGCTCGAAACACAGGGAGCTCTAAGAGCTTCTCTTTTTCGTAAGGGCCGAGGATCTCATTGTTTATGTATGCCCAATATTTCATATTAAAACTCCATGGAGTCGCTGATTTTTGGCCTGGCTGAGTGTTCTTGCTGATATAAGGTTTCTCATGATAAAAATTTGTTCATAACTCATTATGATAATTCTAGTTTTTAAGTGTTACAGAAATAATAAATAATAGTTAAATTATTGTACAATGCCTGTGCAGGTGTAGCAATAAGGGCTATATGGCGCAAGCGGTAAATTTGTAAAATTATCGCGGTATCTCATGATGAATACAAAGACTATTAAACTCCTGATCGCTATCTTTCTGGGAATCCTTTGCGTTTTCCTGGGGCTGATGGTTTTGGAGCGGTGCGGCACCGGGAAACCCGTTGAGCAGTTCAGCGCTCTCGCACAGGCCGAGCGGATAATGGCAGAAGCGCGCGCCAGCGCCGGCACTAAGGAAACTGCTCCTGTATCCTACCGAATCGGCCTTACTACGGAAAGTGTCCAATCCGAAGGGGCGATGATGATGGTCAAAGGCGGGGAATTCGAAGGCTTGGCTGAAGAACCCCAAAACATGGCGGACATGCTGGCTGATATGTCCGGTTCCGGTAAAAATAAAACCACGCCCGTTTACCTGACCGATAAAGATCTTGATAAAAAGATAGTTGTTGAAAGCCCGGGTACGCCCGGGGCTCCTTTGAGTTATGCCGCTGTGCCTAAACTGGGGAAAAACGCTTCCGTGACGGCGGATAAGTCCATGATCTCGGCGCCTGTGGATTACAAGATTTTCAGCGACTCTGAAACATGGCGGGCTTTCGCCTCCACGCATAAAGGTATCTTTCCGCAGATAGAATTTTCAAGGGAAGAGATGCTCATTCTGGTTTCGGTTTCGGATTTGCCCAGCGGTATATTCAAGATAGACGGCCTGAAGAGATCGGCGAAAGAAACCGTGGTGCTCTATCGGGTGGACCCGTTGGCTATGGCGGCTGACAACGGGACAAAAGAGCAAAATTTTTACTCCGCTATAGCTGTCCCTAAAAAAGTTGATGTCAAGCTGGAACAAATCCCATAACAACAGTTATTAATGGCGAGTGGTGAGTGAGGCGCTGCCTTGCCGCGCTGCCTTGCTGCCGCTCTGCCGCGCTAGTTTGATCGCTTCTTTCATGCTGGCGGCGCTTGCGATGCCTTTTCCGGCTATATCAAAGGCTGTACCGTGTGCGGGAGAAGTCCGGATGAAAGGCAGGCCTGCGGTCCAGTGCGCCGCGCGTGCTGCGCCGGGGATTATTTTTAGAGGCACCAGCGCCTGGTCGTGATAAAGGCATAGCAGGCCGTCCGAGAGGCCGCTTAGATGTTCCCTCCAGGCCGCGTCTGCCGGTACCGGGCCGGTTATATCCAAGCCGCCGGCGCGCAGCCGCGAAATGGCCGGCTTAAGTGTGGTGATTTCCTCTATCCCCAAAAGGCCTCCGTCGCCGCAATGAGGGTTTAGCGCCGCCAGTGTTATACGGGGTTTCCGCACTCCAGCCTCCTTCAGCACCTCGGCAAAAAGAAGCGCTTTTTGCATTATCAGTTCTACGGTTATAGCCGAGGACACGCGCTTTATTGCGAGGTGTTCGGTTACCAGCGCAGCCCTGACTTTGCCCGCGGTAAACCCCATAAGCAGTTCCCTGCCGGTGAGGGCCCGGAAAAGGTCTGTATGGCCGGTATGGGGTATGTCTGCCAGTTTCCAGGCTTCTTTTGAGATCGGGGCCGTGACCAAAGCGTTGAAACTGCCTGCCTCGATAAATTTTAGCGCGAGGCGCACTGCTTTAAAGGATGCCAGTCCAGCCGCGGCGTCGGGGCCGCGCTTCCTAAAGTTCAGACCTTTGGCGTCAATCGGGATAAAAGCCGCGTGTCCTGCCTTGAAGCCGGCGGCCTTAAGCGCGGCCGTGTCGCCCAGGATGGTGAGGTCAAGTCCTGCGGCTGCTGAAGATTTCAGGGCTTTCACCGTTATTTCCGGGCCTATTCCCAGCGGGTCCCCCGCTGTTATCAGTATTTTAAATTTTGCATTATCCATATTGTTTCCGCGTTCCGCAAATAAAACGGGACAGGCTTTTGGCCTGTCCCGCTGGTGTAGTGTAACAATACACTAGTCCGGCCATATACTGCTATTTGCCGCCGGCTATAAAGTTCTCTATCTTGGCGTTACTGCGCAGGTCCTTCAGATAGATCGCGAGTTCTTTGCCGAAATTGGCCTGTGTTAGGAGTTGTTCCAGATCGTCCTTCACGGTCTCATAACGCAGCTTCTGGGCGATACGTTTCTCGTCAACACGGATCAAGTGGTAGCCGAACTGCGTGCTGATAGGCTTAGAAACTTCACCGAGCGCGAGACCGAAGGCTTTATCTTCTAATTCCTTTGGGAGCATGCCTTTGATGACATAACCGAGATCTCCGCCTTTCTGGGCGCTTTCCTTATCGTCCGAAACCCTTAATGCCGTGTCTTCAAAGTCGGCGCCTCCATCCAGCTCCTTTTTTACATCTTCGGCTTTTTTAAGAGCCTTGGTTTTTTCGGTTATGGGAAGGGTCTCGTCAACTTTGAATAGAATATGCCGTACCCTGGCCCTTTCGGCAGTGAATTCCTTAAAGCGCTGCGCTACCGCCATAAGGTCCTGAGTGGCTTCTTCATCCATTCCGGCGAAGGCGGTTTTGTCACCCAGCACGGCGGCCTTTATTCTGTCAAAGTAATTTCTCACCTCGTATTCCTTTGGGAGGGCGGCTTTGGTGCGTATGCTCTCTTCTACCAGCTTACGCACCATCAGTTGCTTTTTAATCCGCTCCCGGAATTCCACCAGCGTCATGCCGTCTTTTCTTAGCTCTTCCGCGAACGCCTTTTCGGCGGCGTCATCGCTCAACGGCGCGTTGTTCTCGTCTCGCGAAAAACGCTTTTTGACCTCGGCCACGCCCATATCCAGTTCCCGGTCATAAACCTTGATCTTCATGGCCTCGGCCTTCTGCCTCAGGAGAGCTTCATCTATAAGTTTGTCCATGGCGGCCTTCGCTATCTGCTCCATGGCGTCCTTAGCCTTAAAGAAGTCGGGCATAGCCGCACGATACTGTGAAACAAGCATGTCCTTGGTTTTGGAGTACTCAGACATCATCACCGGTTCATTGTTAACCTTGGCGGCCAGTTCTTCCATGACCGCGGCGCTGAGTTGCGGGGCCAGCACGGTGGCGAGAGCCAGCACGGATATTCTATTTATAATTTTCATCTAAGACCTCCACTTTAGCCTTCTCCTGGAACTTGGCGAGATAGGCGTCGAATTTTTTCTTTTCCAATATGCGGCGTATTCTTTCCTTTACTTGCGCGAAGGCGGGCTTTGTCTGCGCTATCTTTTTGAGGATGTGGTAGCCCATTCCGGTTTTTACTACGCCCTGAACCTCTCCGGGGCGCATCTTAAAAGCCATTTCCTCAAGTTCAGGCATGAATTCTCCGAACATTACCGGCGGCAGGCGGACATTGTCTTTATCCATGGATTTATCTTTGGCGAGTCTTGTGAAATCGGCCCCTGCTTTGACTTTTGCAAGCGTGGCCTCCGCTTCCTCATAAGTGGACATAACCATATGCGCCACTGTTATTTCATAAGGAGTTTTAGCGTAATATTCTTCCACTTCCGTGTCCGAGACCTTAACGGCGCCCTGGCGCAGCTCGTCCACCCACATCTTTGCCAGCATATAATCCTTGTAGTAATTGAGCTTGGATTTGAGCTCACTCTCCATGACGCTTACTCTTTTCTTGTAGTCCTCTGAGCGGGCTGTCGCGCTTTTTCTGGCGGCCAGTATCATCAGCTTTTCATTTATGATGATGTCCAGGAACTGTTTCCTGCCGGGCTTTGTTGAAAGGTAGCTCTGGGCGGTAGGCGGTATTTCCTCCATTTTTTGAAGGAGATAAGACTCGGTTATTTTTTCTGAACCCACTTTAGCTATGACCTTGTCACTTTGTTTAGAGCAGGCGGCGGCCATAAAGGCCGCGAAGAGAAGCGCTGTAAAAGATTTTATTCGCATATTAAAATAAATTTAGCATTTTGCTCCATGAAACGCAAAGCGGAAAGCGTTTAAAAGGATTAAGAAAAAATATCCACGCGGGGCGTACACTCCGGTCTGGTTTGGTGTAAACTTCACCCTTGCGATGCCCTCGCCGCATACAGCTTATTAACGCCTCTTGTTCATTTGATATAATTAAATCATGAAGTTTGTTAAGGATCTGTTCGCCTATATAGACGGTCTTCCTCCCCGTACCCTGGTGATGCGGACCATTTATCTTATAGCCGCGGCGGCTGTTGTGGCGATCCTTTGCGCGTCGCTGATGATGCGTAAGATCCTGGCCGACATTCCTTCCGTGGATAAGTTGGATGAATATACGCCGGCTCTCACCACTTATGTGTATGACGTCAACAATCAGGTAATAGCCGAGTTCTCCGTGGAGAAGAGGGCTATACTGTCTTTGGGCCGCATCCCCATTGATATGCAGAACGCCGTCATAGCCATGGAGGATAATAATTTCTTCAAACATTGGGGAATCTCTCCTAAAGGAATCGCGCGCGCCCTGCTGCGGGACCTTATGCACACCCGTGCGGCCCAAGGCGGTTCCACCATCACGCAGCAGCTTTCCCGCGGTATTTTTTTAAAGCCTGAAAAGACTATCACCCGCAAAATCAAAGAGATCTTCTTGGCGCTGCAGATAGAGAGCAATTTTTCTAAAGCCGAGATACTTCAGCTTTACCTTAACCAGATCTATTTCGGTGCCGGCGTCTACGGCGTGCAGTCAGCCGCCAAGCTTTATTTCGGTAAGGACGTGCCGGAGATGAACCTGGCGGAATGTGCGCTTCTGGCGGGCATCATCCCCAGTCCTGAGAGGTTCTCGCCTTTCTCCAGCCCCGAAAAGGCAAGGCTTAGACGCTATCTGGTACTGGAACGGATGCTTGCCGAGCATTATATTACCGCGAAAGAGATGGATGAGGCTAATAAGGCGCCAATTCCGGCCGAGAAATCCACCCTGCTTTCAAGCCACGCCTCTTATTTTGTCGAGTACATACGCCAGCAGCTCCAGCCCAAGTACGGGGTTGACCAGCTTTTAAAGGGCGGGCTTAAGATCTATACGACCCTGGACCTTTCCATGCAGATTCCGGCGGAAGATATTATGGAAAAGTATCTGGTCAAGTACGACTCGGATTCTTTCAGGTCGCGTCAGGAGAAAGGAGAGGCGGAGGCCGAAATTTCTTCCGGCACTTTGCAGGGCGCTTTTGTGATCCTGGATGTGAAGACGGGCGGCATAAGAGCCATGATCGGAGGCAGAAATTACCGGGATAGCAAATTTAACCGCGCGACGCAGGCCGCCAGACAGGCCGGCTCAACTTTTAAGCCGTTCGTGTGGATGTCAGCGCTGCTGAACGGCTATACTCCGGCAACGATAGTGGATGATTCGCCCATGGCTTATTATTACGACGGCAAAGACTGGCGCCTGATCGAAGGAGCCACGGATCAGTATTCCATTAATATCGCTATTCAACCTTTTATGGGCAACCAGGATTTCAAAATATGGGTTCCCAGTGACTTCGACGAGAAATTCCTCGGCAGCATAACCCTGCGCCGGGCGCTGGAGCTTTCAAGGAACCTGGCTTCCATCTACCTGGTTACCAGAATCGGCCCCACTCAGGTGGTGGACGTGGCCCATAAGGCCGGGATAAAGCGGAACCTTGAAGCCGTGCCGTCCATAGGCCTCGGCACTTCGCTGGTGACGCCCATAGAAATGGTAAGCGCGTTTTCCACGTTCGGCAACGGCGGAATACATGTTGAACCGTTCTCCGTGTTCCGGGTTGTAGACAACAACGGGAAGGTTTTGCAGGAATATATGCCGGAGGAACAGGAAACTTTCACGCCGCAGACTTCCTATCTGCTGCTCAATATGATGAAGGGCGTCGTGCAGCGCGGCACCGGGGTTTATGCCAGCCGCCTTAAGCGGCCCATAGCCGGCAAGACCGGCACCAGTCAGGATTCAAAAGATATGTGGTTTATCGGTATGACACCGGATCTCGCAGCGGGGGCCTGGATGGGTTATGACGATATGACGTCGCTGCCCATGAAGGACTGGACCGGCGGAGGGACCGTGCTGCCATGGTGGACTGAGATCATGGATACGGTGTTAAAGGAACAGCCGATAAGAGATTTCTCCGCGCCGGATGGAATTGTTTTCGTGACAATAGACCCTGAGACGGGTAAGCTTGCCCTGCCCACTTGCAGAAAAAAACTTCTTGAGGCCTTTATCAAAGGCACAGAGCCCACGGTTTTCTGCGACGCAAATCACTAATATTTGGAATAGTAAGGATTAAGTGGTAAGTAGTAAGAGGTAAGGAATCTAAATTTAATTCTTACCACTTAATCCTTAATTCTTGATATATATACTCGGATGATTCTGGCGGAAGCCGCTGTGCGGCGGACTGGCAGAAGGACGGGCGCGCCTATTCTGACGCCGGGGATGCCGGTTACATCAAGAAGTGTGTGGGCTATGGCCGAGCGTCCCACGAAGGGGGCCTCGCGGCCGTTTATGACTCCCCAATAGGCCTGTCCTGCGGATATTGTTATAGATTTTTCCGACGGCTCCAGCGTGAGTCCGTCGGCGTAGCCCGCCGGGACGGTCGCGATAGTCATGGGTTTGCAGGCGACATAGTCGCTGGCGTAGCCCAGCGATTCCCCTTTTCTGACCGTTTTTATGGAAATGACGCGCGCGTAAAATTTCCACGGGCGCCTTAGCCCCTTTATGGGCGGACCCTTGGTCTTCTCAAGATAAACCTTTGAGGGGTAAAGCCCGTAAAGCAGATTCCCTATCCGGACCATGTCCAACTGCCAATGCGGGAAATCGCAAAGCACCGCGCTGTTGGCCGCGTGCAGTTTGATGCGCGGATGAAAAGTTTTAGCGTACTGCCCTGAATCCCTGAATAAAGAAAGTTTTTCTTCGGCTTCGATCATGTTTTTAAGAGGGGTGTAGGCGATGTGCGTGCTTAAGGCGGCGGGAACAGCCTTTTTGAATTTCAGCGTCCCTTTCAGGAAGGCCGGCAGACCAATAGGCTCCACGCCCCAGCGCTTGAGACCAGAATCCACATCGATATGGTAATAAGTTTTCTGTCCGGCGGGCGTTGCGGCATCCAGGGCTCTGATAAAGTCAAGGGAATCGGCGGTAGGCGTCACGCCCAACTGTATAAAACCGGAAGCTGAGGAGGATGGAGCGGGTGCCAGAGCTGTAATAGACGCCTTTACTCCCTGCCGGCGGAGCAGAGCAGCTTCTTCAAGGGTCAGCGTCCCCAGCGCGTCGGCCCCGTTAGCGAGAGCGGATCTTGAAACTTCCAGCGCGCCGTGTCCGTAGCCGTCTTCTTTCACTACCGCCATCAAAGCCACGCCCGGGTTAAGAGCTTTTTTTATAGCCCTGACATTGGCCCCGATGATTTTAAGATCAATTTCTATCCATTTCAGCATAGATCAGCAAGACAGCGCGGCAGCAAGACAGTACGACAGCAAAGCAGTAAGACGGCGCGGCAGTCGGGAACTATTACGTTATCCGATAAAATTATATCATTAAACTATGGATATCAAGATTGTCAGGGGCGCGCCAAATGTCAGCGCGCGGGCCATGTGCCTGCTCAGGACCCTTGAGGAGAAAAAAGGCGATATTCTTCTGGTGGTAAAAGAGGAAGAGGAATTCGCGGATTACGCTAACGCGTTTAATTCACTCAAGGGGCTGTCATGCGCGCCGGTGGATTTTGAACCGCTTTTTTGGGGTTCGGACGCGGCTCTGCGCGCCCAGGCACTGAAATTTCTTTATGTCCGTCCGGGCGGCCGGTCTCTCATCCTGCTCACCACTCCCGAAGGCCTGTCCGAAAAGATGATGGGGCGCGGCGCCTATCAGGGTCTGGCCTTCGAATTCAGTCCCGGCGGGACCTATCCGAGGGCCGAGTTGTCCGGGAAATTTCAGAAGGCTGGCTACGCGCGCGTCGCCTTTGTTGAGAGCCGCGGAGAATACGCGGTGCGCGGCTCGGTGGTGGATTTTTTCCCTCCCGACTCCGAGAAACCCGTCAGGCTTTTTTTCTCCGACAGGCTTGAAAGCATCAGGTTTTTTGAGATAGACACCCAGAGCACCTCCGGTTTCCTTGAAAGGGCCGCCGTCACACCCAATACGACAGTGGATAGTGATAAGTGTAGAGTGGATAGTAAAGAAGATGTAAATCAAACAGGGGACAGTTATCAGAAAATTCTCAATGGGGCGGCTGACTCCTCACTAACCACTGACCACTCGCCACTTGGCACTTCTGTGACTCTCGGCGGCCTGGCTGGGCCTGGCTGGCGGGCTTTCCTGGACCAGGGGTTGGAGCTGCCAGAGGGCGTGGCGATAGCCGCGGATGAAACCTTCTCCTTCGCCGCGCTCCCGGCCGGAGTTCCCGGCGTAAGTTTCGGCGCGGTTTCCAACATGAGTTTTAATTCAGATTTAGCTCTGGTGGAAAAAGAAATCAGGCGTCTTAAAAAAGAAAAATATGCCGTTACGCTTTTCTGCATAAACCGGGGAGAGGTCGAGCGTCTCAGTGACCTCTTTGAGGAAAAGGGCCTGGCCGACCTTGTGAGTTTCAGGACCGGTTATATACAGGAGGGCTTCATCTACCCTCCCGGCCGCGCCGCCGTGCTCACCTCTTCCGAGATATTCCAGCGCCGTTACCGTATAGACCTGAAGGGTTCCAAACCGAAGGGGAAATCCTTCAAGTGGGCGGACCTTAAAACAGGCGACTTTGTGGTGCATGAAGACTACGGCGTGGGCAGGTACCTCGGTATCAAAAAGGCTTATTACCGCAACGCGAACAACGAGAATACTGAAGACGCCGATTGTCTGCTCATGGAATACGCCCGCGGCGATAAACTGATGGTGCCGCTGCACGAGTTCAACCGGGTGCAGAAATTCATCAGTTCTGAGGGTAAAGTCCCCAAGCTTTCCCATATGGACACGAAGACCTGGCACGAACTTAAAAGCCGCGTTCGCGAAGAAGTCCAGACCCTGGCCCGCGATATTCTCAAGGTTGAGGCTGAGCGCATGGCGATGAAGACAATAGCGCTTCCGGAAGCCGGGCGTATGGAGAACGAATTCGCCTCCTCCTTTCCTTTTGAAGAGACACCGGATCAAAGCGCGGCGATCCGCGATGTGCTGACCGATCTTGAATCCGCAAGTCCCATGAACCGCCTGGTAGTCGGAGACGTGGGCTTTGGAAAAACCGAAGTGGCTATGAGGGCGGCCATGCGCGCCGTATTCAACGGGCGACAGGCGGTGGTTCTGGCGCCGACCACCATTCTGGCTGATCAGCATTTCCGTAATTTTTTTAACCGGTTCAAGGAATTTCCGGTTAAGATCGGAGTCATCTCCCGGTTCGAGACCCGATCCGACCAGAAGAAAATACTGGAGGAGCTGGCCCATGGCAAGCTGGATATAGTCATAGGCACGCACCGGCTGCTGCAGAAGGATGTGAAATTAAAAAATCTGGGATTGCTGATCATAGACGAAGAACACCGCTTTGGCGTAAAGGATAAAGAAAAACTGAAAGCCATGGCCAAGGGCGTGCACCTGCTGATGCTCTCGGCCACGCCTATCCCCCGCACGCTTTACCAGTCTCTCTCCACTTTAAAGACTATGTCGGTAATAGAGAGCCCGCCGGTAGGACGCTTGCCGATTTCAACCCAGGTCCGCCCGTTCGACGAAACGGCTCTGATTAACGCTGTGAATTTTGAGCTGGCCCGCGGTGGACAGGTTTACTATGTTCACAACCGCGTGCAAACCATAGATTCGCGCCGGGCTTATCTGGAAAAAATAATGCCTTACCTGCGCGTAGCGGTAGTGCACGGGCAGATGAAGGGCGAACAGATAGAAAAATACATGTGGGACTTTCTGCAGAAGAAGTACGATGTTCTGATGGCCTCCACCATCATCGAGTCCGGCCTGGATATCCCAAGCGTTAATACTATGATAGTTGAGAATGCCCACGAGCTGGGGCTGGCCCAGCTCTATCAGCTGCGCGGGCGGATAGGCCGCGAGAAGCAGAAGGCCTACTGCTACCTGTTTTACCCGGGATGGATGAAGAAGAAGGTTGCAGGTAATAGGTCGCAGGTAACAGATTACGAGTCCAAGGGCGCAAATTCCCTGCCGCCTGCCGCCTGCAACCTGTCACCTGAGGCCACTATATCTGAACTCGCCATGAAACGGCTTAGCGCGCTTGAAGAATTTACAGAGCTGGGTTCGGGCTTTCGCCTGGCGATGCGGGACATGGAACTGCGCGGCGCGGGTGAACTGCTGGGGGTTCGTCAGCACGGTTTCATAAATTCCATCGGCCTTGAAATGTATATCAAGCTTCTGAACGGGGAGATAAACCGCATTAAGGGCCGCGGCCAGGATGTGGCATTGCCGGATGTAAAGATAGACCTGGAACTCCCGGCTTTCATACCGGAAGATTATATAGGCGACGATATGGAGCGCCTGAATTTTTACAAGAAGCTCCTGAACGCTGATCTGGAAAAAGTGGACAAGGTAATGGCGGGGCTGGAAGACCTGTCCGGCCCGGCCCCGGAACCGCTGAGGAACCTTGCAGTCATCATAAAACTCAAAAAAGAACTGGCGCTGCGCTCCGTAAGGTCGGTGGTTCAAAAAGGGGAAACCCTTGAGATTTTTTTCCAGCCCAAAGCACCCATAGATATGACGGCCATAAAAAAGTGGCAGGAACTGTTCGGCTCTTCTCTTATCTTCCTCCCCTCCCGTTTTGGGGACGGACTCAGGATAATTGGCGGCGGCGATCCGCTAAAAGTAATACGGAAAGTGGCGGACGCGGGGCCGGCGCATGGCGGGAAGCCTAAAACCGGCAATCAGTAACTAGTTGTAACCGGTATCCGGTAACTGATTTACCTCTGTTCCCCACCGGTTACCGGATACGGGTCACTGGATACTATCCTTTCCGGACCTACAACCAGCCGTGATGACAGCTTTTTCCTATGGCTTTACCAATGAAAACCTGCTAAAATATAAGTGTAGAAGTTGATAGTAGGTGCGACAATCGGGGGCGAATAGGTTCGACGGCAACTTATCGTGTCAAAGTTGCAGGCCATGGTTGACCAGGCCATGTAAAACAGGGTCAAAAACAAAAAAGCCAACTCAAACGAGATGGCCTGGGCTCACGCTTAAGTGAGCCTCGCTGCCGGATGTCTCTCTGCAACATCCGGTGAGCGTCAAAACGCAGGGTGCTGTCCGCGTGTCGCGCTTCGTATGCGCGGGCAAAAGACCACACGGAGCTTTGGACCGGCTTTGTCGTCCTGAACTAGGCCGATCCGAGACAAACTCAGGACTAAGCCTGTAGTGACTCTGACATGTAATTGTCGGACCCGGGTGCGAATCCCGGCGCCTCCATAATTTAAAAGCCGGCCTTCTTTCGAAAGCCGGCTTTTAAATTTCCGGGATTCGTGTCCGAATTAAAGTGAATTAAAGTGACACACAACTTAATTGATGCCAATTAAGTTGTGTGTCACTTTAATTACCACTTTAAATGATGTCTACTGGAATTCTACTTTTCCGATTCTGTCCAGCAGGTCGTTTCCCGGAGCGCTATCCGTTACTTTCATTTCCCGCACTTCCGCATTCTTGCTTGCGGCCACCGGAGCATTTTTGCGCGCCGACAGATATTCGTCCAGGGCAGATATCTTTGTCACCGCTTCGCCCTGACCCTCTTCCTGACCTACCTGGTACGATACCTTGCAGTCACCAGTGGGGGATTGCACGAAGTCGGTGCCGCCGCGCACCAGGATGCCTTCTATCAGGTTGGTGCGCGCGTTAAACACAGCCGAGCCGGAGTTCCCGCCGAAAGTGTCCAAGTCCGTCATAAAGAAATACTTAGGGCCGGCGTCGCGCACTTTGGCGTCTCCCGCCACCTTCAGCGGCAGTCCTACCGGGTGGCCGATAACGAACATCGGGTCGCCTTTGGCTAGCCGCTGTTTGCGGTTAATGGCCAACGGTTTATGTCCATCCACCTTTCTGTCCAGCTGCACTAGCGCGTAATCCGGCCCGGTGCCGCCGTTTATCATGCTGCCTATCAAAGCGCTGATGGCGCTTACAAAGCCGGTGGGCTGCGTGCTTAGGTCCCGTTTGATTATCTTCTTGCAACCATAGACCTCGCTCGCCGGTATACTGGTCACCGCTTTGCCTCCCTCGCTCTTTACCGCGAAACCGAACACGAATTTAGTGTCGGCGCACCTTGCCTCGTTCGTTATGCAGTGGCCGGCGGTCATAATGATGTCTTCGCCCACCAGCGTGCCGGAGCAGAAGGCCCCGATCGGCTGGTCGCGAAACCGCTCTGTGGCGCAGAGATTTAGCGCCTGGCCAAAATTCATGGTGTTAAGGCTGAAAGTTTTGCCGTCTCCCGCTATGTTTTTTGATTCCCAGAGGGAAACCACGGAGTCCGCAAGTTTCTGCATCTCGGGTGAGGCCGCGAATAGCTCCTGTCTGTTGTCGCTGCCGTAAATGCTTTTTTGTTCCTTGGCTCCTGCAGTTAATGGGAGGATAATCAGCGCGCAAACCAGTAAATTTTTCATAAGCTCCTCACACCCGTAGTATGTCGCGCTATGTTATACCCTCCATGGTGATATTTGTCAAGGGCCTGTACGATATCGCAACATGTTGAATTTTGGTTGTTTAAGCCGGATAACGGAGATAATTAAGTGGATAGTCCGGAGTGTGATGAAAACATCCTGAATTTAGCATTTCTCCGGCCTTTATTGTATTATAGTCTTAGGCAAAAAAGCCCGGTGGGCCCGCTTCCGGCGGAAAACCTAACCCTTATTTTTGGAGGAACAATGGAAGAACAGAATATTCCCGCTCAGACCCCGGTTCCAGCTCCGGCCGCTCCTCAAATTCACCCTTCGCAGACGCAGGCAAATCCTTCCCGGACCAGGCTTTGGTTGAAGATTATCGCCGCGCTTTACGCCGCAGCGCTGGTGGTTTCGTTTGTGGTGATATCCAAGGTGGACGGCGCCAGTAAATCCAGATCTAAAGACATGGATCTGTCAAACCTCGCCGGTATTGGCGCCTCCAAAAAAGACGCCGTAGCTGTAATACCGATATTCGGGGCCATCTATCAGACGGATTCCTCCAAAGTCTGGGAGCGCGGCAGCCAGCAAATAGCCAGGCGCATAAAGGCCGCGGCCGATAAAAAGGAAGTCAAAGCCATACTCCTTGATATTAACACCCCCGGCGGCAGCGTGGGCGCCGTGCAGGAGATACATTCCGCAATTCTGCGCGCTAAAGCCGCGACCAAGAAACCTTTCGTGGCCCGCTTCGGAGATGTGTCGGCCAGCGGCGGCTACTATGTTGCTTCGGCCTGCGATAAGATAGTTTCTGAGCCGGGCACCATTACAGGTTCCATCGGCGTTATCCTCAGCGCCAGCAACTTTGCCGGGCTCATGAATAAGGTGGGGATGCGCAGTGAGGTTATAAAGTCAGGTAAATTTAAGGATATCGGCTCGCCGATGCGCGACATGACCGCGGAAGAGCGCAAACTTCTCCAGACTCTTATAGACGATTCTTATGATCAGTTCGTAACCGTAGTGTCCGAAGGCCGCAAGATGCCGATCGCGGAGGTTAAGGCTCTTTCCGACGGGCGTATATATACCGGGCGCCAGGCCTTTGACGTTAAGCTGGTTGATAAACTGGGCGACCTGCAGGACGCGCTGGATATGGCTGGAGAAATGGGGCATATCGGTAAAAATCCGCGCGTTTACCGCGAGATGGACCCGATAGATCAGTTCTTTTCCATACTTGAATCTAAAGTGGGTTTTTTCAGCGGCGTCTCTCTGGAAAAAGTGGTTGGCGCCTCGCCCAGACTTGAGTACCGCTGGTACGGGTTTTAAATAGGATTAATAGGATTAAGTGGTAAGCAATAAGTGATAAGTTTTAAGTGATAAGTTTTAAGCGGTAAACGGCCTGATACTTAGGACTTAATTCTTAATCCTTAATTCCTCAAGGTTTTTAGGGAGATTATTATGAGTTTTATTGCAACCGTCGCTGATCTGATTGACGACCCTCAGGGAGTCATTGACCGGACAAGCGGAAGAGACCTCGGTTGGGCCGGGTTTTTCGGCTATCTGCTGGGTGCTTTCAGCTTGTTTACCTTCCTGCGATTTTTTTCCGCGGTTCCCCCGGGGGTTTATTCGTTCGTCAGCATACTGACGTTGGTGCTCGGAGTGAACTTTTTTTTCGCTTCCGGCATTCATCTGTTCCTTGAGATGACCGGCGCCGAAGGGAACGCCCTGAAGCTCTTTTTCCTGCTCGGCATGACCGAACTTTTTTGGTCGGTGCTGATCCCTTTAGGCTTTCTGGCAAGGCTGGATTATCTGAGCCCCGTGACTGACTTCCTGTTGTGTTTTATCGTTATCGTCGTAGCCAGAATCTCGGTCATAAGGCGGCTTTACGCCATTTCCCGGAGCAAAGCGCTGCTGTCGATATCTATGCCTTACGCCGCTATCCTTGCCGGATTTTTCATGGCTTTTATATACGCGGTAATTTATCTGGTTTGGTTGATAATATAAAGGATGCCATAGGCCATAAGCTTTAAGCCATAAGCTTTAGGCCATAAGCTTTAGGCCATAAGAGCGCGGCGCCCGCCGATAAATCATGCGCGCTGTTCCAGCCGCGCCATAATCCAATAGGAGCCTTATTGTGAAAGCTTTCAATGACAGCGTGATCTATTTCATAGTGGTGGACCGGTTCTTTAACAGCGACCCGGCCAACGACAAAGGGCGCAATCCGGAGTCCACTGATCCCTCGCGTAAAGACTGGTTCAAATACTGGGGCGGGGATATCGGCGGAGTGCTGGCGAAGCTTGACTATCTTAAAGAGCTCGGTGCCGGCGCCGTTTGGCTTACGCCGCTTTTCGAACAGGCGCGCGGCCTGGTGGACGCTGAGGGGCGCGGCATAGCGGCATATCACGGCTATTGGGCCAGGGATTTTAAGCGCCTCGACGAACATCTCATTTCCGACCCCTCAGAGGCGCGGGTCTTCGCTTCCGATAACAACATCGTGGACCGCCTTTCCAAAGCTCTGCGCTCCAGAGAGATGAAGCTGATCTTTGACATCGTCTGCAATCATTCAAGTCCCGCCCATTGTCCAAACGAGGCCGGCAAAGTTTCCAAGGGTGAGCTTTACGACGACGGCAAACTTCTTACTTCTTACGATAATGACACTTTGGGCTGGTATCATCGCAACGGAAATGTGACCGACTGGAACTCCGTATCGCAGGTGGAAACCCGGGAGTTCTGCGGCCTTGCCGATTTTGACGAACATCAGATAGGTTACAGGACATACATAAAGGATGTAATAAAGCTTTGGCTGGATAAGGGTGCGGACGGCCTTCGTATTGACACGGTTAAGCACATGCCGATTTGGTTCTGGCAGGAATTCGTCTCGGATATGATTACCCACAAGCCGGACCTTTTTGTTTTCGGGGAGTGGTTCCAGGGAGGCTGCAACGATCCCGCTTCCGTGCACTTCAACAACAAGAGCGGCATGGGGATGCTGGATTTTTCACTGCAGCGCGGGCTGGAAGATTGTCTGGCCAGGAATTTGTATCGCGGGTTTTTTATGGTGGACGATGTATTCAAAAAGGACTGCCTTTTTGACGATTGTCACCGGCTGGTCACTTTTATAGACAACCACGACATGCCGCGCTTTTTATCAGCCGGCGCCACTCCGCGCAGGATGGAGTTGGCTCTGGCGCTTATACTTACCTG
This sequence comes from Elusimicrobiota bacterium, assembly GCA_037137395.1. Classification (GTDB taxonomy): domain Bacteria; phylum Elusimicrobiota; class Elusimicrobia; order Elusimicrobiales; family UBA9959; genus YA12-FULL-51-18. The sequence continues at coordinate 22,951 of JBAXKK010000008.1, read as the reverse complement.
CCGCGGCACGCCGTGCATCTACTACGGCACCGAACAATACCTGAATAATTCCACCGGCGGCGGCAACGACCCCTATAACCGGCCCATGATGGCGGACTGGGACACTGCCACGCCCGCCTTCAGGCTTATAAAAGCTTTGAGCGGTGTGCGTAAAGAGAACCGGGCGGTACAGCGCGGCAGCCAGCGCGTGAAATATCTGAGCGAGGATATTTACGTTTTTACGCGCGTATACCGCTCCAGCGCGTGCCTGACCATTCTGAATAAAGGTCCCAAAGCCACGGTCACGCTGAATAATATAGAGTTCCCGGACGGCGTTTACAAAGACGCGCTTTCCGACCGCGCTATCCGCGTAAGCGGGGGAGTGATAGAAAATCTGCGGCTGGACGCGGATGCGGCCATGGTTTTCTCGCACTTGGGAGAAGTGAAGCGGCACGGAGGACTGACCGTCAGTTTCATGCTTAACGGCCTTGAGACCGCCTATGGAACCAGCTTAAAAGTAATCGGCAATTGTCCCGAGCTGGGCTCGTGGGATGTGGAAAAGGCTTTCCCGCTGGAATATGTGAACCAGAATCTGTGGATGGGCGATATAGATATCGTTGAAAGCGCAGGCCGGCAAATCACCTATAAATTTATAGCCGTAAAATCCGACGGCTCCACGCAGTACGAGGATTGCATCGCCCACGCGCGCCTGCTTCCCGCCGAAGGCTATGTAATCAACCGGCATAAATGGAGTTGAGGAAAGGGGCCAAGGCTATTTCAGGCGCTTGGCGAGTTTGGCTGAGAGTTCAGTCAGATGGGCTTTAAAGCGCGGTTGTTTCTTCTCTATAAGCGGAATCAGAGTTTTTCGCAGCCAGTTGCGCCGGTATTTTTCATCCTCGTTGGACTTATCCTTCCGGTGGGAAAGGGCGTTGGCCTTCATATATTCCATTATTTCCGCCCGTGTCACCTGGAGTAGAGGTCTTATGACCGATATCCCGGCGGCGCCGTGCAGCGCGCGCTTTACCGGGATGCCCAGCAGGCCTTTTGGTTCAGTGCCGCGCAGAAGGTTCAGCAGGAAAGTTTCGGCGTGGTCGTCCGCGTGATGCGCGGTGGCTATAAGGTGAAATTTTCTTTTCAACGCGAGTTTGGTTAAAAAGTCATAGCGCGCGTATCTCGCGGCGTGTTCCACGCTTGTTTTTAATTTTTTCGCCAGCGCCGGGACGTCTGTTTTCCCCGTAGTGGTTTCAAGGCCGTAGAGTCGGCCCAATTTTTTTACGAAGGCTTCGTCTTTATCGGCTTCCTTGCCGCGGATCTTATGGTTCAGGTGGGCTATGATGAGCGTAAGGCGGAGGCGTCTGGCCTGTTTGGCGAAATAATCCAGCATCATCACCGAATCCGGCCCGCCGGAAACGGCCAGCACTATCAGGTCTTTTTCCCTGAACAGGCCGTATTTTCTGGCCCCTGAGTTTATCTTATCCCAGAGCCGGAGAGTGCAGGATTTTCCAGAAGTCATAAAGGGATTATATCAAATGGCCGAAAGACAATCGCGGGGCAATTACCGCGCTTGCCCAAGTATTGTATAATTATGCCTGTATCCGCCATGAAAATGCGGCAAGGAAACAGTTATGAAGAGCCATGAGATAAGAAAAAGTTTTTTGGATTTTTTCGCTAAGCACGACCACCCCGTGGTTAAATCCAGCCCTCTTATTCCCGAGGGCGACCCCACGCTGCTTTTCACTTCTGCCGGGATGGTGCAGTTTAAACCCTATTATCTGGGCTTAAAGACCGATAAAAAGCGGGCCGCTTCCTGCCAGAAATCTTTCCGGACTACCGACATAGACAATGTGGGCAAAACCATCCGTCACCTGACATTCTTTGAGATGCTGGGCAATTTTTCTTTCGGCGACTATTTTAAAAAGGAATCTCTAGTCTGGGGCTGGGAGTTTCTTACTAAAGAAATGGGCCTGCCTGCCGAGCGCCTTTACCCGTCTATCTATAAGGGCGGCTTGGCCCCGCGCGACGAGGAAGCCCGCGCCATCTGGGAAAATATCCTGCCCAAAAATCTGCATTCCCACATAATCGAGCTGGGTGATAAAGACAATTTCTGGTCTATGGGCGATACCGGCCCTTCCGGTCCCTGTTCCGAAGTTTACTGGGATCGCGGCGAGAAATACGACCATAAAGGCTGTGAAGGCCCCGGCGCCTGCTCCTGCGACAGGTATATTGAAATCTGGAACCATGTGTTTACTCAGTTCGACAAACAGGCCGACGGAACCTTTAAACCGCTGCCGCGTAAGAACATCGACACAGGCATGGGCCTTGAGCGGCTGACCTTTGTGGTGGAGGGAAAAGAATCTCCCTTTGAAACCTCTCTTTTCTATCCCATAATTTCGGCCGCCGAGAAACTGCTTAAAGCCGAATACGGCTCTTCCGCCGAGGCCGCCTCCGCTTTCCGCATAATAAGCGAACACCTGCGTGCCTCTTCTTTTCTTATCTCAGAGGGCGTAATTCCGTCAAATGAGGGCCGCGGTTATGTGCTGCGCCGCCTTATACGCCGCGCCAGCCGCTACGGCCGCATAATGGGCGCAAAAGAGCCGTTCCTGCACAAGCTGACCCCGGCGGTCTATGATATTTTCAGAGGCGTTTACCCTGAAGTTGAGGCGGCTTCAAAGCAGATATCTGAAACCCTGCGTTTTGAGGAGCAGGGCTTTATAGAAACTCTGGAAACCGGAGAGGGATTCCTTTCAAATCTGCTGGAAAAATTCCCCGGCGGCATACCCGGCGCCGAAGCCTTCAGCCTTTACGAGACCTATGGCTTTCCTTTTGAACTGACCCGCGAACTGGCGCTTAAAAAAGGCGTGCCGGTTGACGAAAAAGGTTTTAACGAAGCGCGCCTGACCGCGCAGGGTGTGGCTAAAGCCGGGTGGAAGGATTCCGGAGAGCAGAACTCTTTTAATTTCCAGGCCGCAGAGGAAAAGTTTAAGGATTTTGTGGCTAATGGGCCTAATGGCTCCGAGGCAATGGAGACTGAATCTACTATTGTAGGTATGACCGGACCTGCTGGGAATATTGTTGAATCTCTTCCGGCGCATTCGCAAGGATATGTGGTTCTCGATACCACGCCGTTTTACGCGGAATCCGGCGGTCAGATCGGTGATAAAGGTTTGCTGGCCCTCGGAGACGCAGATCTCGCTGAAGTGGCGGATTCACAGAAACCAGTTGGAAAGGTCAATTTCCTTTTTGTTAGGACTATCGCTCAGCTTAAAAAAGGCATGAAGGTTACGGCGCGCGTTTCAGGCGACCGTTATCGTACCGCTTGCAACCATACAGCCACGCATGTGATAAACGCGGCTTTAAAACAGGTCTTCGGCGACACCACCCGCCAGGCGGGCTCCGAGGTGGGGCCGGCCAGGTTCCGTTTTGACTATACCATTAATAAAGCTCCCACCCGGGAAGAGCTTGCCAGGGTTGAGGATATCGCCGCCGCCGCCGTGCGCGCGGATTACCTCGTGCTCAAAGCCGAGCGGCCGCTGGCCGATGCCGCCAAGTTTGGGGCGACGACCCTGCTGGGGGAAAAATATGTGGACCCCGCGCGCTTCGTGCTTATAAACAAGGGTGGATGGAATTCTGCCAAAGAGCGCTACAGCCTTGAACTCTGCGGCGGTACGCATATAGACCATACCGGCGAGCTGATGCTCATAAAAATACTCAAGGATTCTTCCGTGTCGCGCGGCGTGCGCCGCATAGAAGGCGTGGCCGGCCCGGCCGCGCTTGCTTATCTTTCGGACCTGGCCAAGATCACTGAAACTCTCGCGGCCCGGCTTTCGGCGTCTCCGGCTGACCTGCCCGCGCGCGTAGAGCAGTTATTTGAGAGTATAAAGGAGCTGAAGTCGGGCCATGCCAAAACCGCGCACGCTTCGGCTTCCGGCAAGGAAGGGCGCAAGCTGCTGACCGAGGGTATTGATGGTTCAGGCTCAAGTTTTCTTGTTTACGACGCCGGCGCGCTTGAGATGAAGGCTCTGCGCGGATTATCCGACCAGGTAAAAAAGGATCTTAAATCCACCTTGCTTTTCATCTACTCAAGGACGGAAGACAAATTTTCATTCATTGTCACCCATACCGGAGACGTCAAGGCCGACGCTTCAGCCATCGCTAAATCCGTGGCCGGCGTGATAAACGGGTCCGGCGGCGGCCGCAAAGATTTCGCGCAGGGCGGCGGAGAGATCCCAGAGGATATGGCGGAATTTGAGAAACACCTCCTGGAAATAGCCAAAAAGCATGTGTAGCTAGGCAGTATCGGCTCTGTTTCTGAAGCTAAGTATTTAATTGAGTTCTCAGAAAAGATAGGATACATAGGTGCCGATGCAAAGCGGTTGTACGGTTTAGCTGGAGAAGTCTCAAAAATTCTTTGGTCTTTAAAAAAATCGGTTAAATCAAGGCAGAAGTAAGAGCGCTATCAGCGCTATCAGCGCGGCAGAGCGGCAGCAAGACAGCGCGGTAGTGTGATTGTTTTGCGTCGCTCTTTACTGTCGTACTGTCTTCCTGCCGTACTGTCGTACTGTCTTGCTGCCGTACTGTCGTACTGTCTTGCGCCCGTGGTGAAATGGATATCACAGGAGCCTCCGAAGCTTCTAGTGCAGGTTCGATTCCTGCCGGGCGCACCAAAATTTCGGAAACCCGGAGCGAGCCAACTGCTATCGGCGCACCAAATTTTTTGCTGCCATAAGCATAACAATTGCCATACGCCATAGGCCGTAAGCTATAAGCTTTTCAAGGAGTTTTATATGGGGATATGTTTAAGGTTGTAGTGTATGGCCTAGGGCATATGGCTTATGGCGGGCGCGGCGCCCTTACGGCATAGTCCTATGAATTTTGAAGCTGAAATCACACTGCTGATCAAATCCAAATACCCGCTTATTCTGGTGGACACTATAGACGAGGATTATGTCGCGAGGCAACTCTCCGATATAACCGCGGACCTCGGCCTCGATTCCTATTGCTGGTCGCTTAGTAAAGGCCTCCGTGTCGGCCGTAACGAGAACGCCTTCTACCAGAGCTCCGATCCGGTCAAGATGCTCAAGATCGTCAACGACCTGCTGAACGATAAACAACCTTCTCTTTTTGTGTTCAGCGATTTTCATAAATTCCTCGACGACGCGGCGACATGTAGATTTTTCAAAGATATCATCGGCAGGATAAATAACACCCGCACCACCATAATAATCATAGGCGGGGAATACAGGCTGCCGGCTGATATCGAGCCAATGGCCGCGCGCATTACCGGCGGCTATCCTGAAGAAAAAGAGATTATGGCCGAGATAAACAGCGCGGTCGCGGAGTTCAGGCTTTCTTCGGTCGCGCTGACGATAGAACTGGGGCCGGAGGATTTTAAGCGCGTGGTCAAATCTCTTAAAGGATTGTCGCTCCAGCAGATACGCAATGTCATTAATGGCTGTATCCTCAGGGACGGCCGCTTTGATAAAGCCGATATGATGGAGATAGAGAAGTATAAAAAAGAGCTTTTTGACCGGGAAGGCATACTTGAATATTTCGGAGCCGTGCAGCCGTCCGATATCGCCGGCTTTGACAACCTTAAGAAATGGGTGCTGGATCGCAAAAACTCAGTTTTTTTAGATAAGGCGCAGTTGGCGTCACCCAAAGGCCTTCTGCTTCTGGGTGTGCAGGGTTGCGGAAAAAGCCTGGCGGCCAAAGTTATAGCCGGGGAATTTGGCATACCGCTTTACCGTCTGGATCTTAACCGGCTCTACTCAAAATACATAGGCGAAACAGAAGAGAATCTCCGTAAGGCGCTAAAAACCGTGGAGCGCCTTTCCCCGGTCTGCCTCTGGATAGACGAGATAGAAAAGGTATTCGCCTCCTCCTCGGGAGATGTGGACGGAGGAGTTTCAAAGCGGGTGCTCGGCACCATGTTAACATGGATGCAGGAGCGCAAGGAACGCTCGTTCATCGCCGCCACTTCAAATGATATAAATCTCCTGCCGCCTGAGCTTTTGCGCAAGGGCCGTTTCGACGAGATTTTCTTCGCGGATTTGCCTGACGCCGCCGCGCGTGAGGGCATAATCAATATTCACCTTAAGAAGCGCGGGCTGGCCCCGGCTCAGTTCGACGCGGCGGCCCTCGCGCTCAATTCAGAAGGCTTCAGCGGAGCCGAAATAGAGCAGGCCGTTATCTCGGCTCTGTATAGTTCCTCCGGCGCTGGCGAAAAGATTTCCACAAAACACATAATTGAACAGATCCGGCTTACCCGGCCGCTTTCCGTCATTAAGGCGGACGAGATCGATTCCCTGCGCGAGTGGGCGAAAGAGAGACGTATATTGCCGGTGTAAAAACCATATAGCGCGTATAGCCTATGGCAATAACCTTACCTAAAACTTATGGCTTATGGCGGGCGCGGCGCCCTTACGGCTTCTGGCAAATATTTTTATGAAAAATATTTTAGTCACCGGCGCCACCGGCTATATCGGCGGCCGCCTCATTCCGCGGCTGCTGGAAAAAAGCTATAAGGTGCGCTGCCTCGCGCGCAACCCAAACCATCTGGCGGGGCGGCCCTGGACCGGCCAGGTGGAAATAATAAAAGGCGATGTTCTTTACGGCTCCGGCCTGGATGAAGCCCTGAGCGGCGCGGACGCCGCTTATTACCTTATTCATTCCATGGCGGATGTTTCCAATTTTCAGGCTTTCGAGAAGACCGCTGCTGAAAATTTTGCGGCCGCCGCTAAAAAGCATGGTGTGAAGAAAGTTATATATCTCGGCGGGCTTGGTTCCCAGGCCGGAGGACTTTCAAAACATCTGGCCTCCAGGCACCGGGTGGGAGAGATACTGCGCTCGGCAGGCCTGAATGTCACGGAATTCCGTGCCGCCATCATAGTCGGTTCCGGCAGCATCTCGTTCGAGATCATGCGCTATCTGGCGGAGCGTTTGCCTTTAATCCCATGCTTTAATTGCATGAAAGAAACCCTTTGTCAGCCTATCGCCATACGGGATGTCCTTAGCTATCTTATACTTGCGCTTGAAAATCCCGGGGCTGATAATAAAATAATCGACATCGGCGGGCCCACGGTGCTTTCTTACCGGGATATGCTGAAAATTTATGCCGAAACCCGCGGTCTGAAGCGCGGATTTTTCACCTGTCCGTTTTGGTCGTCCGGGCTGTCTTCACGGCTCATCGGTCTTATAACGCCTGTTCCCTCCATGTTCGCGAAGCCTCTGCTGGAAAGTCTTTCAAACGATGTGGTCTGCGCCAGCGACGCCGCGCTGCGGCTATTCCCCGGCGTAAAGCCGCTGGATTATCACACGGCGGTAAAGTACGCGCTGGTCCGCTTAAGCGAGAACGCCGTGGAAACCTCGTGGACCGCCGCGTATACTCCGTCCTACGCCAGGCCATATACTTTTGAGGATAGCGAGGGTATTATCCGCCACGCCCATGTCCTGGATATCGGGGCGCCGGCTGAAGTTGTTTTCAAAGTGTTTTGCGGCATAGGCGGCCGGCGCGGCTGGTTCTACTGGCAGTGGCTCTGGGCTGTTAAAGCGCTGCAGGACCGGCTGTCCGGCGGAATAGGGATGCGCCGCGGCCGCCGCCACCCTGACCAGATTCATCAGGGTGAGCCGCTGGATTTTTGGCATGCAGAGCGGGTGATTGAAGGTAGTATGATGCTGCTGCGCGCCGAAATGAAGCTGCCCGGCAAAGGTTGGCTGCAGTTTGAGGCCGTGCCGGGAGCGGGCGAAACCTCCACTCTTCGCCTTACGGCTTATTTTGAGCCGCATGGATTGTTTGGCAGCATTTACTGGTATTGTCTCTACCCGGCGCATGCCTGGATCTTCCGCGGTCTCGCGCTGGAGATACGCCGTCGCGCTACGGAGCTTCATCAGTCTCATCTTGTCGGGAAATAGTATCAGGAGCATCGCTTAACATCAATGTCTGAGGAATTAAAAAATAATCTTTACGCGACGCGCGCCCAGGACATTATTTTGGGAGCTGTCCTTATCTGCGCCTCGGTATTATGGCTCATTCTGCCTACGGGTGCCGGCACCGGGGGAGTTTCAGCCGCCGTCGTTTACCACGACGGCCGCGCAGTGGCCGAACTGCCGTTGGACAGGCAGGGGAGCCGCTCTTTTTCTTTTGAAGCCGGGACTATATCTGTGGAAGCGGTTCCAGGTCACGGTGTGCGTATATCGCAATCTAATTGCCCGGCAAAGGTTTGTGTTCATACCGGCTGGATAAACAAGCCGGGCGAGACTATCGCCTGCCTTCCGAACAAACTACTAATAGAGATAAAGGGTGAAAAACAGGAATATGACGCCGTTATTTACTAACCCGAATCCAGCCCGGGGCCGGGATATTTACCGCATAGCTTCGCTGGTGGCCATAGCCTGCGTGCTGCAGATAGCGGAATCTCTTATTCCTAATCCTATACCGGGAGTGCGGCTGGGGCTGGCGAACATGATCACTCTGGTGACCATGGCTGACCTCGGCTTCGCCAGCGCTATGGAAGTGGCGGTTTTAAGGACTGTAGTCAGTTCCCTTGTGCTCGGTTCTTTTTTGACCCCGGGTTTTATGCTCAGTTTTTTCAGCGCGGTGGCCAGCACCGGAGTAATGTGGGTTTTTTTGCGCTTTTCCGTCACTTTCCCGGCCTGGGGCTTCAGCCTGATAGGCATAAGCATCGCCAGCGCCGTGGCGCATAACGCCACGCAGCTTTTTTTGGCCTACTTTCTTATGATAAGGCATAAAAGTATTTTTTATTTCGCCCCGTGGCTTGTTATCAGCGGCGTGCTTATGGGCTGGTTCACCGGTCTGGTGGCGGCTGAGGTTCTGAAACGGCTGAAGAAGGACGGGGCGCGCGACCGCGTGCCGGTTTCTCCGGTCCATTCGCAATCTTCCGCCTCAGCCGGGAAGTCGTTCATGCGCAGGCTGGCGCCCGAGTGGAAAATAGCCGGCGCCATGTCGATAATCTGCTATATTTTATTTATAAACAACTGGTTATCTTTCCTGCCGGTGGCGGCGGGGCTGCTGATCTTTACTCTTTCCGCCCGGCTTAGCCCCGGGGAATATTTAGATGTTCTCCGGAAGTTTAGGAGCATCTCATCGCTGGCGGCAGCATCTTTCCTTTTTCCCGCTCTTTTCGGCAGCTTGGACGGCGGCGTAATGCTTTTCTCAGCCGGACCTGTCGGAATAACCGCCGGCGGGCTGACGAACGGCGCCTTTTTCGCTTCGCGGATAATGCTTATGGCCTGGACCGGCTTTTTACTGAACCTTTGCGCCTTGCCGGAAGAAATTGCCGAGGGCATACGGAGGCTCGGCCGTCCGTTCAAATTCCTCGGCCTCCCGGTGGAAAGGTTCGCGGTGATAATCAGCATTTCCTGGAGCCAGATCCCGGCGCTTTCAGCCCGCGCGCAGGCGGTGATAACCGGCAGCTTCGCCGGCGGCTGGCGGATGAGGTCTCCGGGTCGTGTCGTCGGACTTTTGGCCGGCATTGTTTCCGCGATGTATTGCGGTCAGTCCGAAGCGGGGCTTGATATCGATGGTAAGGCCGCCTGAGCGCGGTATATAAGGAGAACCGGATATGAATGAGAACATCTTTGAGAAAGTGAAGCTGGCAGAGCTTCCGAAAACGGCAAAACTATTTATTTCCATGTTCCTGGCGGTTATGGTATGCGGCTATCTGATGGCGATACTTACCGTCAACACCTCCATGGGTCTGCTGAAGGAAACATACGCTCCGGGCGAAAAGATAACCTATGAATTCGGCGGCAACGCGTATGAGAATATAGTTAACCATTACCGGGGATCCGTGACCGACCCGGCCGGTTATCCGGGCATGGATCTGCCGACCATGACCGCTACCAGCCATACTCATTTTATAGCCATGGGCCTGATGATGTTCTGCCTGGGGTTCGTCTTCCTGTTCACAAATACGCTGCCCGAGTGGTTTAAAAAGTTCGTTCTGGTGGACTCGTTCGCGGCTGTAATCATAGCCGTGGGCGCTTTCTGGTTTATAAAATATATTTCCGGGCTGGGCGCCCTGCTGATGATGTTTTCGGGCATGCTGCTCGGTTTCTGCGTGATGTTTGAGACGGCGGTGCCGCTATACGAGATGTGGCTTAAGAAGGAACGCGTGGCTGAAAAAAGCGCGGACTGATGAGCGCTAAAATCCGTAGGCGTTGAACATAATAAAAGGAGCACATGATGAGAAAATTAATATCTCTGGTTGGCTGCGCGGCGCTTTGTATGGCGCTCGCGGCGCAGTCAAAGGCCGAAGTTGACGGTTTGGTAAAGATCGGTGGACACCTGGAGGGCCCGGTGCTTTCCGATTCGGTTTGGGGCCACGCCGTGGTCAACGGAGTGAAAACCAGGGATTCTTACTCGGCTGGCAGCTATTTTGGCAGCCACACTTTTATAATGTATGTATCTAAGGACATAAACGACACTATGTCGGTTAATATATCCCCGGACTTCAGCAACGCCGGCGCCGGCGCCACCCCCAGCCTGGGTAAGAAGCTGGGCGAAGGGCTCAAGGATACCGGCACCAGCCCAACCCTGAGATTCTACGAGGCGACCTTTAACATGGGCCTTCCCGATTACGGCGTCCAGATGAGGGCCGGTTTCATGTCGCTGCCGTTTATACAGGACTACGGCAAAGAATTGTTCTGGCACGAGGAACAGAACGGCGGCAAGTTCACGCTGGGCAACAGCTGGTATGACACCGGTCTGGAAATATACAAGCCTTTTGAAGCCGCGGGGGTATCTCTGCCTCTTTCGCTATATATCGTCAACGGCAACAGCTCCCTTAACCGCGATAACAATAACGGTAAATCCGTAATGATACATGTCGAGCCAGAATTCGCAGGGGTGAAAACCTTCGCCTCGTTCGGCGCCGGCAAGTGGGGGGATAAGCTGGCGCTATCCACCGGCACAGTTAACGGCGTGGTGGACAACCAGTTTAAGAAAGGATTTTTCCGCTGGTCCTATGGCGCGGCTTACACTTATAAGCGCCTTAAGGCGCGCGGCGAAGTGGCAGGCGGAAAATGGCAGGACAGCCTTTTTTCCGGCGCGGCCGAGGAATCCGATAAGAGAACTTTCGGCTATTACGGCAAGGTGTTTTATAGCGTGGTGCCTGAGAAGCTTACCGCCATGGTCCATTACAATATGTACAGGGCCGACGCGGCTGCCGTGTCGCCCGCCAACCATGTAATAATTGAGACATATAAAACCACCACGCTTGGTCTTCAGTACGAGCTGGCTCCCGCCGCCACTTTCATCGTTCAGTATGATATCGGTAAATGGAAGAATGACGATGTGGCCGGGCAAGAGGATTCCATTAAGTTTAATCGCGCACTCGCGTCGGTAAAGGTGACTTTCTGATCAGGCCGGGTTATTTGTAAAGTCCGAGCGTACGCCGTCCGGATAGGAAAATATGAAAAAAACAGCGATTATCCTCCTTCTGGCCGCCGCGGCCGCCACGGTGTTTTTTTACCGCGCCGATATCTTTACAAAAAAAGGCGCGATCATCAAGCGCACCAGGTTCATGATGGACACGCTTTGCACTATACAGGTTCCCAATGCGGCCGGCGCCTCAAAGACAGAGGCCGCGATAAACCGCGCCTTCGACAGGATGGCGGAGCTGGATGAAAAGTTCAATTGCACCAACCCTGAAAGCCCGCTGTATAAATTTAATAACGCCAGAGTCCCCATAACCGATCCAGAGATTATTGAGCTGGTGAAACGGGCGCTGGAGATCAGCCGCGAAACAGGCGGAGCTTTCGATATCACCGTGCAGCCGCTGGTGGATATCTGGGGATTTTTTACAACTTCCGTCTCTTCCCAAACCGTTCCTTCGCCGCAAAGCATTAAGCTCGCGCTCTCCCGCACCGGCTGGCGGAGGATCTCCGTAAAGAACGGCGCGGTCACAGCGGCGGATAAGGATGTAAGGATAGATCTGAGCGGCATAGCCAAGGGTTATTCTATCGGCGAGGCGGTAAAAGTCCTTAAGGCGGCCGGTGTCAGGTCAGCCCTGATACTTGCCGGCGGCCAGGTCCAGATTTTTGGTTCTGCGGCGCCCGGCGTGCCCTGGAAGGTGGGCGTGCGCAATCCCCGCAAAGAAGGCTATATCGCCGGGCTCGCTTTCGATTCAGAAACCGGCATTTCAACCTCCGGGGATTATGAGAGGTTTTTTGAGGTTGATGGCGTGCGCTATCACCACATCTTAGACCCGAAGACCGGATACCCGGCCAGGGGTGTAATGAGTCTGAGCGTCATCAATCAGGACCCCGTACAGGCGGACGCGCTTTCCACCGCGCTTTTTGTGATGGGCCCGGAGCGGGCGCTTAAATTTGTGAAACGGCAATCCGGATCAGAAGTTATAATTGTCAACGCCAAAGGTGAGATCGTCACCTCTCAGGCGGATAAAGTCAGGTGAGGAACATATATGCGCAAAGCTAGAATATTTGCAGTAACCGCGGTGATGCTGCTCGTAGCCGGGCTAGGCTATTGCCGGGCTGAAAGGCTGATTTCGGACGAGAAAGCCATCAAGGAAATGCTGCCTGACACGGACCGGGTGGAAAAAATCGTCAGGACGCTGACCGAAGCGGAAATAGCCGTCATCAGGGGCCAGCTCGGTTCGCTGACGATGCCGGCCGAGGGCGGCAAAAAGGCCGCGGATGTTCTGGAATATACTTTTTACTTCGGGATGAAGGGCGACAAAAAAACGGGTGTGGCCCTTTTTGACTCCCAACCGGGAAAATGGGGAGCCATCAATTTTATTTACGGCCTTGACGCCGAAACCGGAAAAACAAGGAATATGGCGGTGGTTTCGCTTTCGGAAAAGCGCGGCCGCCCCGTGGCCCTTAAAAGCTTCCTTAAACAGTTCTTCGGCAGGGGAAAGGCGGACCCTTTTGAGATCGGGAAAGGGCTTAACGCGATAGTCGGCGCCACGGTCTCCAGCAAGACCGCGGCTTTTTCGGCGCGCAAGGCCGTAGTTTTGTACGACGCCCTTTTCCCGCGCCTGCAGACGGCCCCTTAATCCCTAGGGGCCTGCCCCCTCAGTTCAGCGCCGCTGTTCCTGCCGCGCGCAGCTTGTTGACCCGCAAGGCTATTTCCACAAGGTCCAAATCCGAGATCTCAGGGAAGGACCGACACATCTCAAGCGACTTCACGGTCGCCCCCTTATTCTCAAAGAAGATTCTGGCTATTGTAAACCCCTTATACTTTACATCGTATCCCGGCCCCGTGAAGGGCCTCAGGCCGGGCCACATGCAGACGCGCTTTATGTAGGCGTTCAGCCCGCTGCTCTTCCTGGCCAGGTAACCATCGCGGCATATTGTTATGTCCCATCTCATATTGCCTCCCTGAAACTTTATTTTTCCCTCGCTGCCCATTAAAGTGTAGACCATGACCCCGACAGCGTCCTGTCGGGGTCGTAGAAAAGACCGCATGAGCCTTTTGCAGGGAATTGACTGAAATGGATAGGTATGTTATATTGAGAGGAATGGTTGATAGGAGAATATAGCAATGAAAAAAAGTTTAATTTTTACGGTATTAATCGCGTCTTTTTCGGCGGTCGTCATGGCGCAGCAGCCCCCGACTACCGGGAGCGATGCTAAATCGGCGGCGCCGGGTGTGTCGGGCGTTGATCAGGGCGACCGCGCCAAGGCGCTCAAGGAGCTGAAAGAGTTGAATGACAAAGAACTGGCCGAATTAAAGCTGGTGGACGACGCCGCTAAGCCCGCAAGGCAGAAGTATCAGGACCAGATGAAAGCCCTTCAGGCTCAGATTCGTGTCCTGGGCGAAAAACATAAGACCGATATGGATGCCGCAGGGAACCAAAGAAATGCTGTCCATGCCAAATATGTGTCCGCCAAATACCCTATTATGGACCGCATAAATCCGGGCTCCGGCGCCCGCCTCGCTCAGTACGACAAGGCTCTGTTGGATCTGGAGGCGCAGCAAAAAAATGACCTGGCCGCTATCACCGCGAATGAAAAGGCCGAGCTGTCTAAAAGGAATCCGGATAAAACGGCTTTGGTTAAATTCCGGGCTGACATGAAAGCGCTTGTCGATACCTATAAAGCTAAAAGGAAAGAACTTCAGTCTTTGTTGCGGCCGACTCCGGTTAAATAAACTTCAGGGGACGCTGATGACTAAATGACTAATTGCTAACAAGTCATAAACCGCCGGGGCAGCCCGGCGGTTTTGTTTTATATGGAAAAGGTATCAGGAGTCTTGGTGAAAAAGTCAGCATAAGCCTTTTGGGTGTAACTATTTATGCTTGCCCATCATCAACTCAAACTATGGTAAAATAACTCCGAGGAATTGATATGACATCGATGCGGAATATACGATATTTTTCCAAAAGGATAGCCGAGGAATACAAGCCCCGGCAAATCATACTTTTCGGGTCATACGCATATGGGAACCCCGGCCCCGATTCCGACGTGGACCTGCTGGTAATTCTCCGGGGCAAAGCCAAAGATACCGACAAAGCTGTGGAGATGCGGTTGAAATTACATCCGGATTTTCCGTTGGATTTATTAGTCAGATCGCCCATGTCTGTGCGCAAGCGCATCGCTATGGGCGACTGTTTTATGAAAGAAATCCTGGAGAAGGGCAAGGTCCTCTATGAAGCGCATAGCGCTTGAATGGGTCGCCAAGGCCGAAGGCGATTTTGCCACCGTTGAACGCGAATCCCGCGCCCGGGTGCGCCGGAATAACGACGCCATCTGTTTTCACGCCGAACAGTGCGTGGAGAAATACCTGAAGGCCCGGCTTGCGGAGGCTGGCGTTAGTTTTCCAAAGACGCACGACCTGACCATACTGCTGGACCTTGTCAAGCCTGCTGAACCGATGTGGGAAGTTTTCCGCAGGGGTTTGGCCATTCTCACGGAATGCGCGGTTAAATTCCGCTACCCCGGTGAATCCGCGGACAAGAAAACCGCCACAGAAGCCCTGGAAATCTGCCGGGCGTTCAGAAAGGCCGTCCGCGAATCACTGGGCCTTCGCAACGGCCGCTGACTCTTCAGCCACATGTCACAAACTACATCTTATAAGCAGCGAAAGTTTTGTTTTTTAGCGTTCGCGCTTATTGTCTTATCCGTTTTGATGCCGGCCTCGCCTGTCCTTGCCCGACCCAAAGGCAATGGCAACCCCGCCAATACCCTCAAATCCCTGTACACGCCGGATTATCTGGCGCTCAAAAACCGCATTCTGGAGCAATTTAAGGACCCAAAGCCCGGAGAATTCGGCGAGTTTGTAAAAGATGTTAAGAAGGATCTGGATACCAAACAGAAAGTTATAGCGTTCACTTTTGACGCCTGCGGCGGCAGGCACAGCGGTTATAACGCAAAGTTGATAGAGTATCTGCGCCATGAGAAAATCCCGGCCACGCTGTTCGTCACGGGCCTCTGGATAGACAAGAACATGGAAACATTTAAAAACTTGTCTAAAGATCCTTTGTTTGAAATAGAAAATCACGGCCTGCTGCATCGCACCTGTTCCATTACCGGCGCGACTATGTACGGCGTCATTCCCACCCGCAATATCGGCGATGTGATTGATGAGATGGAACTCAACGCCCGCAAGATAGCGGAGCTGACTGGCCGGCGGCCTGTTTTCTTCCGCTCGGCCACAGCCTATACTGACGAAGCCAGCGCCCGGGTGGCCGAAGCCCTCGGGATGAAAGTGGTCAGCTACGACATTTTGTCCGGCGACGCCATGCGCAGTTCTGTCAGGGTTATGGCGCGCAATATCCTGAAAGGTGCCAAGCCCGGCGCCGTGGTTATCATGCATTTTCACCGCCCGAAGTGGCATGAAGTGGCGGTGTTGAAAAAGGTCATTCCTGCCCTGCGGGCCAAAGGGTACACTTTCGGCAAGATGGAAGATTTTTCGCGGAAGTCCGGCGGTAAGTGAATAATACCGGGATGCTGCGCTGTCACGCGTTTGTCGCGGCGCGGTTATAGAATATTACTGAGTTTAAAGCGGAGGAAACATGGATGTGTTTAAATTTTTGGCGGGAGCCCTGCTCGGCGCTTTGGCCGCCTGGTTCTACGCGAAGTATAAATTTGTCAGCCGCGGCGCCGGGCTTACCCAAGAGGAAGCTGAAGCGCTGAAGGCCGAAAAAGACCGCCTCATTATAGAGAAAACCAAAGCGGAAGGTTCCGCCGCCATGCTTAAGACGACGCTTGAGAAATTTGAGAGCGAGCTTGCCGCGGAGCGCGCTGAAGTAAGGCGCCTGGACTCGGACCTGGCCTCAAGGAAGGCGGAACTGTCCTCCGCTTCCAAGAGATGGGCTGAGGAAAAAACTGAGTTTGAATCCCTTCAGAAGAAAATGGCTTCGGATTTTGAGAATCTGGCCAACCGGATATTGGACGAGAAGACCAAAAAGTTTTCCGAGCAGGGCCGCGAGAGCATTTCGGCCATACTGACGCCGCTTAAAGAAAAACTCAGCGCTTTTGAGACCCGTGTCAACCAGATCCACAGCGAGGATTCAAGGCATTCCGCCTCGTTAATGGAACAGATAAAGGCCCTTACGGAACTCAATAATAAAGTAACCCAGGATACGACCAATCTCACCAACGCTTTGAAGGGTAAAGCCAAGTTTCAGGGCACCTGGGGCGAAGTCGTTCTGCAGGAAACGCTGGAGCTGATGGGGCTTAAGCAGGGCGAACATTTTCTGGTGCAGAAAAAATTCATGGAAGCGGGCGAAGAAAAAGAAGATAAACAGCCCGATATCATCGTCAGGATGCCTTCAAAAAAAGACCTGGTCGTTGATTCCAAGGTCAATCTGACGGCTTATTCGGAATACTTCAACACCTCCGACGACGCGGTCAGGGCTAATGCCGCCGCCAGGCATCTGGAGGCGGTGGAGAACCACATCAAGGGCCTGAGCTCCAAGGATTATCAGAGCCTGCACGGCATAAACAGCCTGGACTTCGTGCTTATGTTCATGCCGCTTGAAGCCGCCTATCTGCTGGCGCTTGAGGAGGCGCGCAAGGACAATAAAAATCTTTTAAAATTCGCGCTGGAAAAGAAGATAATGATCGTGACTCCGTCCACCATTCTGCCGGTGTTCCGGACGGTCTCGCATATCTGGGACCAGGAAAAGCAGACCCGCAACGCCATGGAGATAGCCCGGCAGGCTGGCGCGCTTTACGATAAGTTCGTCGGCTTCGTGGAAGATTTTAAAAATGTGTCAAGAAGCGTGGAAAGCGCGCAGAAATCGTGCGACGACGCTATGAACAAGCTGACTGACGGCACCGGCAATCTGGTCAAGCGCTTTGAAGATCTGAAAGAGCTGGGCGCCAAGGCAAAAAAGGCGCTTCCCGCCGAACTTACGGAAAAGACTGCCGGCTTGGAATAAAATCAGCATCTATTTATGATTTCCAAATCTGTTCTAGACAAGGACACGGCGCTTAAGTTTCCGCACGCGCTGCTTATCAGCGCCTCGGCCGGCTCCGGCAAAACCTACACTTTAGCACAGCGCTATGTGCAATTTCTGCTTTCGGAAAAAGTCCCCAACAATAATCTCTCCGGTATTCTGGCCGTCACCTTCACCAATAACGCCGCCAAAGAGATGAAGTCGCGCATCCTCGCCTGGCTTAAAGCGCTGGCGCTGGATAAAAACTGCGAAAAAATGGAAGAGACGCTGGAGCTGGTTTCGCTTTCCAGGGACGAGATCCATGGGCGCGCGCGTGACCTGGTTGAGCGGGTGATAAACAATTATTCGGATTTCCACATACAAACCATAGACAGCTTTCTGGCCAGGATCATGACCGCCTCGGTGGACGAACTGAAGCTTCCGCTTAATCCCCGGATCACCATGGCTTACGATATACTCATAGATCTGGCGCTTTACTCCATGTTCGCCCGCATCGGCAAGACTGACCTGCCTTCTGATACCGTCGATAAATTCCTGGCCGTGCTGCCCAAGACCGGTTCCTACCCCTGGAACCCGGCCCAGCGCGTAAAAGAGAACTTTAACAGCTTCCTTAATCAGGAGGGCAAAACCGCCGGCGTTATCTCAGGTTTTCACGGCGATTATGAGGTCGTTTTAAAGGCCAAATTCGCGGAGACGCTTAAATACTGCGCCGGCCTCATGAAGCATTACAAGAAGCCGGAACTTTTTAAAGGCAAGGTTTCCGCCGCCATCGACAACGCGAATCTCATTGATTTTCTCGCCGGCTACAGTTTTACCTACGGCATCCTCAACGGCACCAAAAAGAAAAACTTCCCCGCTACCTGGCAAAAGGATATTGACGCGCTTAACGAGCTGGTTATAGAACTCACCGAGCTGAACGCCGCGGCTTATTATCATCCGTATGTGGGCATTTATGACAGGTTTAAGGCGGAATTGGAGCGCGTAAAGCGCGGCAAGACGGACATCATCCACATAAATGACATAGCCAAGAAACTCTCGGCCTACATAAAAGAAGATAATGTGCCTGAGATATACCTTAAGTTGGGCGAGCGCATTTCACATTTTTTGATTGATGAATTTCAGGATACCAACCGCCTGCAGTGGGATGTCATCCGTCCGCTGGCGGAGGAGGCCATCGCCAAGAGGGGTTCGCTTTTCGTGGTGGGGGATATTAAGCAGGCCATCTACATGTTCCGCAACGCTGACTACAAGATAATGCGCGACTTTCTGGATAAGGCTGAAGGTAAAAAGGCCGAGGCCGCGCATATTTCGCTCGAGCCGCTGAACGGCGAGTTGAAATATGTCAATCTGCCGGTCAATTACCGCTCAGACGGTGAGATCTTAAATTATGTAAACGGGCTTTTTAAGGAAAAGCTCAAGAGCGTGCCGGAGCTGATAGGGGAGGATATTACCGAGCTTACCACCTATTCCCAGTCGGTCCGGCCGGAGCGGCTTAAGCATGGCTATGTTAAAAACGAGGTGCTGACGCTGGAAGATATGTCCGAGCCGGAGCAGCAGAAGGAATGGCTGCTGAAGGCTGTGCAAAGCGCGCGTGAGCGCTACCCGCTAAACGAGATCGCCATTCTGGTGGCCAAAAATAAGCGCATAGAGCCGGTGGTTGAATGGCTGACCGGGGCCGATATTCCCGTGGCTTCGCTCAGCTCGCTTGATATCCGCAAGCGCAAAATAGTGGCGGAGCTTATCGCCTGTCTTAAGTTTCTGGAAACTCCGTCTGATGATCTCTCGTTCACCGCCTTTATCACCGGTGATATTTTTACTAAATTAACCGGCCTGAAGCGTGAGGAGATGCTGCGGTTTATATTTGAATGCCGCGCCGCTCTGCCGGGCGAGCGATCATCCGACCATCTGCTTTACGCGGCTTTCCGGAATCACGCTGAATATAAGGAATATTGGGATAAATATCTGGACGAGCCTTTCCGCAAGGTTGGCCATCTGCCGCTCTACGAACTGGTCGCGCTTGTTTATGGCAATTTCAAGCTCTTTGATAATTTTCCGGATGAGGCCGCCTTCCTGTCGCGCTTTATGGACGCGGTCAGTTCTCTGGAGGAGTCTGGCGTGACCAGCTCCCGCGCTTTTATCGAATACGCTTCCGGCGCCGACGAGGATAAGGAAGCCGTTTTCTCCATAGCCTTGCCGGAATACATGGACGCGGTGCGCGTTATGACCTTCCACAAGTCCAAGGGGCTGGGCTTCTCCGTGGTGATAAATTTGATGTATGACGAGCAGGACAGATCGGACCCCATGTATTTTGAGGAGAGGGACGGCGAAATACACGTCTACCACATAACCAAGGCCGCGGCCGAGGTATCGGCAAAACTTAGGCCTGTTTACGAAGGTAGCAAAACCGACGGGCGCGTGCAGGACTTGAACATCCTCTATGTTATTTCCACTCGCGCCCGCCATGAACTTTACAATCTCATAATAAAAAAAGTCCGCAAGACCGAGGCCAAAGAGCCAAAGCTTCTGGACCTCTTTGAAACTTTTGAAGCGGGTAAGTTCGAAGCTTGTAAACCCGGGCGCCGCGTGGTTTCAAGGCCTGTTGAGATATCTTCCGCAGAAGGGCGCGTTGAACAGCGCTTTGACGCGCTGAAACCGACATATTCAGGCTTTTTTGAAACCGCCGAAGGCAAGCTTTGTCACGATATACTGGCGAATATTGGGTCAGACAGCTCGGCAGCGCGGCAGCAAGACAGCGCGGCAGGGGGGGATCAGCCGCAAAATGCTGGGCACAGGCAAAATTCCGCCGACCCCGCGCAAGCAAATCTGCGCGCCGCACTGTCAATATTGTTTTCAACTTACGCGCCGAAGTATCCTTTTAAGTTTGATGAGAAAAAAATTGTCTCTTCACTTGTTTCTTTCCTGTCGTACTGCCTTGCGGCCGAACTGACGGGCCGCGGCGCGCTGGAATTATTCGCTTCAAAGCCAGGGCGCGTCATACTGACCGAGGCAGAATTTATTGATAAAAACGGCTCACTGTTCCGCATGGACCGCGTTATAATAGATAAAGACGCCGTAACCGTAGTGGACTTTAAAACCGGCGGCGAAAACACCCCGAAATACGCCGCCCAGATGAAAAACTATCTGGCCATAATCTCCGAGGTGTACGGCAAGCCGGCAAAAGGCCTGATCGCCTATATCGACCTGCTGAAAATATATGAAGCGGGAAACAGCTGTGCGGCGTAAGGGTGATCCCGCTCCCGGCCCTGACCAGAATGCAATCAGCAAATTTAACCTGACAGCTGTGATTTCATAAATTTGTACAAACTGAAAATTCCTGGGAAATAACCCGACACAACGCTGTCGGGGTCGTCTGCCATACTATTCTAATGAAACCTGAAGAGATATTGAAAAAGAGGTGGGGGTACGACACTTTCAAGCCCCTGCAGAAAGAGGCTATCGAGGCCGCGCTGGCCGGGCGGGACTGCCTTGTGGTATTGCCCACCGGCGGGGGCAAAAGCCTGTGCTATCAAATGCCGGCGGCTATGGGTAAAGGCCTGGTGCTGGTGGTTTCCCCGCTTATCGCCCTGATGGACGATCAGGTGGCCGCCGCGCGCGAGGCCGGCCTTGAAGCCGACGCGCTCCATTCTAATTTGAAAGCCGCTCACCGGGGCGCGGCCTGGAAGCGGCTGGCTGAGGGCAAAACCCAGCTTCTTTACGTGAGTCCGGAGCGGCTGCTTGCCGGCGATATCTTAAACGAAATTTCCGGGCGGTTGATGCTTGTGGCCGTGGACGAGGCCCATTGCGTTTCCCATTGGGGCCATGAGTTCCGCCCCGAGTACCGGCGCCTGACGGAAGCGCTGGATCAATTCCCCAAAGCCGCCCGCATGGCCCTTACCGCCACCGCGACCCCGGTAGTTCAGGACGACATCCGCGCCCAGCTTGGCCTGCGTTCGCCCGAAATACTTATAGGCCACCCTGACCGGCCTAATCTTATTTACCGCGCCTTCGCGCGCCGCGACCAGTTTAAGCAGGTGCTGGAAGTCGCGCGCCGCCATTCCGGAGAGGGCGGCATCGTTTACGCGCAAACCCGCAAAGATGTAGAACGCTTGGCGGCGAAGCTGAAAGAGGAAGGCGTGTCCAGCGCGCCGTACCACGCCGGGCTTAGCGCCGAGGAGCGCCGCCGCGCCCAGGACGATTTTGTCAATGAGCGGCTGGATGTTATCGTGGCTACTATAGCCTTCGGCATGGGCATAGACCGGTCAAATGTCCGGTATGTCATCCACGCCAATACGCCGCGTTCGGTGGAGCATTATCAGCAGGAGTCGGGCCGCGCCGGCCGCGACGGCCTGCCCGCCGAGTGCGCGCTTTTCTTCGCGGCTTCGGATCTGGCGACGCACAGGTATCTGGCAAAAAAAGACGCTGATCTTACCCCCGAGCGCGAGCGCGCCATAGAGCGGCAGTTGCGCGATATAGGCCGCTACGCGGTTTCACCTTTGTGCCGCCACCGCCTGCTGACCGAACATTTCGGCGCGCTTTACCCGGCCCAAACCGCACCCGCCGAAGCCGGCGTTTTAGCGGACGCCGCGGGACACGGGTGCGGCGCCTGTGATGTCTGCCTTGGCGAAACCAAGGGCCTGTCCGAAGAAGAGGCTTTGCTGACGGCTAAAAAAGTTTTAAGCGCCGCCTGGCGCGCCGAGGGCCGCTACGGCACAGGCTACGTGGTGAATTTGCTCCTTGGCCGCGTGAATGACCGCATGGCGGGCAACGGCCACGATAAACTTCAGGTTTTCGGTCTTCTTAAAGATTCCGGCGAAGCCTCCATCCGCTCCTGGATAGACCAGCTTGTAGTGCAGGATTTTCTTGAGGTGACTGAAGACGGGGAATATCCGCTGCTGCGCATCACGGAAGCCGGGCGCGGTCTGTGTAATGGCCGCGGCTCGGTCCTTCTGGGTATGCCGGTCCCGCCCAAAGTGAAAGGCAAAAAGAAATCCAAGGCTCTTAAAAGGGCGGCGTCCGGCTTTTTGCCGGCTGACGAGGAGCTGTTTGAAAAATTGCGCGCGCTGCGCCGGGGTATCGCGGACAAGGCCGGCATACCGCCTTATATTATCTTTCACGACAGTGTGCTTATAGAGATGGCCGCTTCAAAGCCGCAAACTCTTGAAGACCTTAGCGGCATAAAGGGAATTGGAGACAAGAAGCTGGAAAAATACGGCCGGCTCTTTCTGGATATTATATCGGGGCGGCCATAAAATCAGAACGCTGCCCGACGGGGCGGCGTCCGAAAAATATTTTTTAAAGCATTTTAAAATTTTTTTGAAATTACCCCTTGACAAGTCAACAAGCGTCTGTTATACTCGTTATGTAGTCTTGCTCTTTATAAATGCGCCGGCAGTGTGGTGGAGATGGTCCCGGGCGGAGTCGGTCGGGATCTCTCAGTGCGCGGGTTGGCCGTTCGAGGGCAAGGCCCTGACGGCACCCGGGCGGTATCGGGTCGCGGGGCTTAGCCCCCGGACCCCGGCGCGGTTTCCCCCGGTTCGCGTCCAGCGGTCGCGGTGTTTGCGGTGTCGGTCGGCGCGTTCTACGGG
>JBAXKK010000007.1:0-50158 GCA_037137395.1 Elusimicrobiota bacterium | reverse complement strand
TTTACTTTTTACAGGACGGCAAGATTATATCTCAATCAGAAGGATGGGGCGGCGCCGGCGACCAGAAAGAGAGCAAGAATAATTTATTAAAAGGTTTCCGGGGAATTTCCATTTCGAGCGCACCAACAGCAGGAGTAAATTAGCCCCCCCTCGTTCGCCTACACCCCAAGCGTCGTTATATGAACGATCCGGCGCTCCGGCACTACGACAACCCTTGATTTCTGGAATTACATTGTTGAAATGCTAAATTTCAACCTGGCCCCGGCCGCGCCTGAATTGAAGCGTCATATGTTGCAAACCATATTGCTCGGAGTGCCCGTATTTACTATAATTGGGACACCGTGGTGCTTGTGTTAACCTATGATTATAAACCGCATAGCCGCAAAACAATTAACCGAAAAGCTTCAAAAAGGAAAAGTCTTAATTCTTTACGGCACGCGCCGCACCGGCAAGACTTTTCTGTTTGACCAGCTAAAAAAAACATTATCCCCGAAAGAGAAAATACTCTTTCTCAATGGCGAAAGCGGATCCGTGCAGGAGCAGTTCTCCACAAATATCCCTGAAAAGCTGTGCGCCTATATAGGCGACGCCACGCTGCTGATGATAGATGAGGCACAGAAGATCCCCTCTATCGGCGCTACGCTGAAATTAATAGTCGACACCAACCCCGGATTGAAGGTTGTCGTAAGCGGCTCGGCCTCTTTCGACCTGGCGCAAAAAGTCGGGGAACCTCTTACCGGCAGGCATAAGACAGTTAATCTGTACCCTGTTTCCGCCGGCGAGCTGATATTAACCAAGGGCGCCGCTTATTACCATTCCATTTTTGAGCAGCATCTTATATACGGCGGCTACCCCGAATTATTCTCGTTGCCCTCCATGAAACAACGCCAGGAATACCTGGACACGCTGGCCGGATCCTATCTTTTTAAAGATATTCTTGAACTTGACACCATAAGAGGCGCGAAAAAATTAAAGGACTTGCTTATCCTGCTTGCCTTCCAGATAGGCCATGAGGTTTCTCTTGCGGAACTCGGCAACAACCTCGACCTGCATAAAAACACCGTGGCCAGGTACCTGGACCTGCTGGAAAAATCCTTCGTAATAGTGAATATCAGAGGCTTCAGCCGGAACCTGCGCAAAGAGGTGTATAAAACCTCCCGCTATTATTTTGTTGATAACGGCATCCGCAATTCTCTGATAAATAATTTTAATCCACCGCGTCTACGGGACGATATAGGAATGATATGGGAAAACTATATTGTAATGGAGCGCTTAAAAAAACAGAAATACTCAGGCATTATTTCAAATAATTATTTCTGGCGCACATACGACAAGAAAGAGGTTGATTGGGTTGAAGAGCGCAACGGCAAACTGGCCGGGTATGAAATAAAATGGGGAGCCAAGCAGCCGAAGGCCCCGAAAGAGTGGCTTGAAACATATAAAAACGCAACCTATAAAGTAATCACCCAAGAAAACTTCCTGGATTTTATCATCTAAGCTGTTTATCAGGGGACAAACAAATAGTTGGTCCGACTAATTTGTGTCAGCACTGCCGACACAAATTGCTTTTGCCGGTACACTTCATAAAACTGCCGCTTCCGGTATAGCGCGCGCCGGGTAAATCCTTTAAATTCGGGGTTAGTTGTCCCGCAAAGTAAGCCCTGAAAACCGATAAAAACAGTCTGACACCAGTCTGACACAATGGGGTCCAAACCATACAATTTGATGGAATTTGGTAGTATCTCTTACCAATAGCGGTTTAAAATAGTGCTTGTATTATAAGGATTTTTTAGGCTTTGCAGACTTCCGCCTTACCACTTGGCCACCGCGCCGATTGTGTTTATTTTACCACTTTTTACCCTTTTAAGAACAATCTGATTTGTGGTTCGGAGTTAAAATCCTGGATTATTCCTTTATATTATAGGAACACTTAATCAAAGCGGATTGCCATTCACACCAGCCTGCGGGTAAAAATGCGCCAACGCGAAGTTTTTTTGTATAATACATTCGGGTTGATTTTTGCGAACTTTCGCGCCGGCATATATATAAACTTCAGTAAACTCTGAGATATTTGCTCTTATGGCTTCTAAATCCAGCCAATCCTCCCGCTCTTATTCCTTAGGTATCGATTACGGAACCAACTCTGTCCGCGCTCTCATCGTTGATTGCGCCGACGGCACCGAGGTCGGCACATGCGTCGTACCCTACCCCAGCGGCCACCAGGGTGTACTGACGGACAAAACTGACCACAATCTCTCCCGGCAGAACCCCGCCGATTATCTATACGGCCTGGAAACCAGCGTTAAAGGCGCGCTGCGCCAAGCCGGCCGGAGCCACGCTTTCTCGAAGAGCCGTGTCATCGGCGTAGGCGTGGACACCACCGGCTCAAGCCCGATTCCTGTGGACGAGAACAACGTCCCTCTCGCCTTTAACAAGAAATGGCGCAATAATCTCGCAGCCCAATGCTGGCTGTGGAAAGACCACACCGGCTACCGCGAGGCGGCCGAAATCACTCGGCTCGCCGCTAAATACCGTCCCGAATATATCGCCAAATGCGGCAACACCTATTCTTCGGAATGGTGGTGGTCAAAAATATGGCATTGTCTCAAAACATCGCCGGAAGTTTTTGACGCGGCTTTCAGCTGGGTGGAACTGTGCGATTATGTCCCGGCTGTGCTGGCTGGGGAGACCGATCCGAGGCGCATTAAGCGCGGCATCTGCGCTGCCGGACACAAAGCCTTTTACTGCGACGAATGGGGCGGCCTGCCGGATAAAAAATTCCTCAGCCGGCTCGACCCAAAGCTCGCCGCGCTGCGCGACCGGCTCTACGACAAGGCGCATGACGCCACAGTCGCGGCCGGAACGCTCTGCTCCCATTGGGCCGATAAATTGGGCCTGCCCGCCGGGATCCCCATCGCCATCGGCGAGTTCGATGTACACTACGGCGCTATCGGTAGCGGCGTTACCGATGGCGTTCTGGTCAAAGTCATCGGCACTTCCACCTGCGACTGCACGGTCGTTTCCGCCAGCAAAAAGGTAGCCGACGTCCCTGGCATCTGCGGAATCGTCAAAGGCGCTATCCTCCCTAATTTTTACGGTATTGAAGCCGGTCAATCCGCGGTGGGCGATATTTTCAAATGGTTTGTTGAGGTGGTCTGCCTCGGAGACAGCGCCCTGCACGCGCGCCTGGTCCGTGAAGTCGAGAAACACAAGCCCGGCCAAAGCGGGCTGCTGGCGCTTGACTGGAACAATGGCAACAGAACCATCCTCGTCGATCCCCTGCTCACCGGCCTGTTGGTGGGGCAGACTCTGCACACTACGCGCGCGGAAATCTATCGCGCCCTGATCGAGGCCACCGCGTTCGGCGCCCGCGCCATCCTTGAGCGGCTTCAGAAATACAACATCCCGGTGCGGCGCATCGTCTGCTGCGGCGGCATCGCCGAAAAAAACCCTTTCCTTATGCAGATTTACGCGGATGTGACCGGCTGCGAGATGCGGGTCTCGGGCTCAAGCCAGGCCTGCGCCCTCGGCTCAGCCCTTTCAGCCGCGGTCCTGGCCGGCAAAGCGAAGGGCGGGCACGACACCTTCCCCGAAGCGCAGCGCCGCATGACCTCGCTTAAGGATGTGGTTTACCGGCCGCAGGCAGGACAAAAGAGCGTTTACGACGAGCTTTATGCTCTCTACCGCAAGCTTCACGACGCCTTCGGCGGGGTCAAGCCGGCGCCTGACCTCTCGCTGGTGATGAAAGAGCTCATAGCCATCAAACAGCGGGCACACAAATCCTGACACGGAGATTCCAACTAAAAACATATGAAAAACCTTAAACACATGGAAATTTGGCAGGTCACAGGAAGCCAGCACCTCTACGGAGAGGCGGCGATAAAGAAGGTTGCGGCAAACTCAAAAAAGATCGTCGCGGCCCTTAACGGCTCCAAGCGCCTGCCCGTAAAACTGGTCTGCAAGCCGGTTATGACCACGCCGGACGACATCCGCCAACTCTGCCTGGAAGCCAACCACGCGCCGCAGTGCGCCGGCCTGATCCTGTGGATGCACACATTCTCACCCGCAAAAATGTGGATCGGCGGGCTTTCCCTCCTTAACAAGCCGATGATGCACCTGCACACACAGTTCAACCGCGACCTGCCCTGGGGCGATATCGACATGGATTTTATGAACCTAAATCAGGCCGCCCACGGCGACCGCGAAGCGGGTTTCCTACACACGCGCCTGCGCCTGAACCGCAAGGTGGTAGTGGGACACTGGTCAGATACGGAAGTGCAGGACCGCATCGCGGCCTGGATGCGCGCGGCGCGGGCGTGGCACGATATGCAGGGCGCGCGGTTCGCCCGCTTCGGCGACAATATGCGCCAGGTGGCGGTAACGGAGGGCGACAAGGTGTCGGCCCAGGCCCGCTTCGGCTTCTCGGTAGACGGTTACGGCATAGAGGACCTGACGCGCTGCGTAGATTCGGTGGGCGACGCCGCTATCAGCCGGCTCTGCGCGCAATATGAGCAGCGCTACGACGTAGCCAAGGCTCTGCGCAAAGGCGCGGAGCGCCACGCCTCGCTGCGCGACGGCGCGCGCATAGAGCTAGGCATGCGCCGGTTCCTGGAAGACGGCGGGTTTAACGGATTCACCACCACATTTGAAAGCTTGCACGGCCTAAAGCAGCTGCCTGGCCTCGCGGTGCAGCGCCTGATGGCGGACGGCTACGGCTTCGGCGCAGAAGGCGATTGGAAGACCTGCGCGCTGTTGCGCGCCATGAAGGCTATGGCCTGCGATCTGCCGGGTGGCACCTCGTTCATGGAGGACTACACTTACCACATGAGCCCGGACGGCCACCTGGTCCTTGGCGCGCATATGCTGGAAGTCTGCGAATCCATCGCGGCTGGCAAACCCTCTTTAGAGATCCATCCCCTCGGCATCGGCGGCAAAGAAGCCCCGGTACGGCTCGTATTCGACGCGCACGCCGGCGCCGCGCTAAACGCCTCGCTCATCGACCTTGGTAACCGCTTTCGCCTGATCGTCAACGAAGTCGACGTGGTTAAGCCGCCGCGTCCCCTGCCCAAGCTCCCTGTCGCCCGCGCGGTGTGGCGCTGCCGGCCCGACTTTAAGACCGCCTGCGCGGCATGGATATATGCCGGAGGCGCGCATCACACGGCCTTCAGCTACGCCGTCACAACCGAGCACCTGGAAGATTTCGCGGCCATGGCCGGCATCGAGCTGGCACTCATAGCAAAGGGCACCGAACTGCGCTCCTTCAAACAGCAGTTGCGCAACGACGAAGTTTATTACCATGTCGCGCCCGGTCTGGGGCGCCTCTAAGGATGAAATGAAACGCTACGACGCGATACGGCGGGAGTGCTGCGAGGCTAACCTCCTCCTTCCCGCCCACCGGCTCATCGACCTGACTTTCGGAAATGTCAGCGTCATTGACCGCGCGTCCGGCGTGTTCGCTATCAAGCCCAGCGGGGTGCCCTATAAAGACCTGACTCCAAAGGACATGGTTTTAGTGGACTTGGACGGCAAACAGGTCGGGGGACGGCTTAAACCCTCTTCGGACGCGCCGACTCACCGGCGGCTTTATAAAGCTTTCGCTGCCGCACGCTCCGTTGTGCACACCCATTCGCGCAACGCGACCGCCTTCGCCCAGGCGGGCAAACCCATCCCGTGCCTGGGAACAACCCACGCGGATTATTTTTACGGAGAGGTTCCAGTGACGCGCCCGCTAACCGCAAAAGAGACGCAGGGTGCCTATGAATGGGAGACGGGTAATGTTATAGCTGAACGCTTCTCCGGGTTGGACGCGGCCGCCATGCGCGCGGTTCTGGTGCACGGGCACGGGGTCTTCGCCTGGGGCTCATGCGGCGCCCAGGCCGTGGAAAACGCGCTGGCTCTTGAAATCGTAGCTGAGATGGCTATTAAAACCTTACAACTCGTCCCCCGCGCTAAGCCTCTGGCGCGCTATCTTTTAGACCGACATTTCCGGCGCAAGCACGGGGCCGGATCATACTACGGACAATCAAAGGGCTCTCATTAATGACAGTGATGACCACTAAAACTAAGATCAAAACCGCGCCTTTCGGTATTACGCCCGACGGGGAGCCCGTGGAACTCTACACTCTCACCAATAATAGCGGCATGCAATTAAGCCTTTCCTCGTATGGCGCCACTATCACCCGCCTCCTGGTTTCAGACCGTGACGGTAAGATTGATGATGTGGCGCTGGGTTTTGACAGCCTCTCATCCTATTTAACCTCAAAGATATACCTCGGCTGCACCGTTGGGCGCTTTGCTAACCGCATCGCGCAAGGCCGATTCACTCTGGATGGAAAAACATACCATTTGGCGCGCAACGACGGCACTAACTCTCTGCACGGGGGATTAAAGGGGTTCGACAAGCGCGTCTGGAAGGCGCGGGTCATGCCCGGACAAGCATCAGTTAGTTTCTCTCTGCGCAGCCCCGATGGCGAGGAAGGCTACCCTGGAAACCTGGATGCGTCCGTCACCTTCACGCTGACCGATAACAACGAGGTCCGCATCTCCTATCAGGCCAAAACCGACCGGGCCACCGTCGTCAGCCTGACCAACCATACCTATTTCAACCTCGCCGGCGCCGGCTATGGCGATATCTTAAATCATATGCTCTGCGTCCGCGCCAACCGCTACACCCCGGCCGATGAGCGGCTTATCCCCACCGGAAAAATTTTGCCGGTCGCGGGCAGTGCCCTGGATTTTCGCAAGCCCGCGCCCGTAGGCGCTCGTCTCAGGGAGGCCGGCGGCGACCCGGCCGGCTACGACCATAATTTCGTTCTCAAGGCCTCCGCCTCCGGTAAGCCGTCTCTCGCGGCCACGCTTATCGAACCTGGAAGCGGACGGGTTATGAAGGTTTTTACAAATCAGCCTGGCATGCAGTTTTATTCCGGAAATTTTCTGGACGGTACGGCCGTCGGCAAGGGCGCAAAGCCCTACCAGCGTCACGCCGGGCTCTGTCTGGAAACGCAGCGCTTTCCGGACGCTCCCAACCAGAGACAGTTCCCTTCCGCCGTCCTGAGACCGGGCAAAACATACCGCACTACTACGATTTTCAAGTTTTCATCACTACCCAAAGCAAAGAATACTAAAAACAAAAGGAGAAATGACTAATGACGACAGACACTGTTTCCACAGCTGTGGCGCTCGCCCCCACAGCCATCCTGACCTCGCTAGACTGGATGATGATAGCGGCCTACTTCAGCGTGCTGATAGGCGTGGCTTGGTGGGTAATCAATAAGCGCAAAGACACCGCGGACGATTATTTTCTCGCGGGCAGAAACCTCAGTTGGTGGGTCGTAGGCGCCTCAATATTCGCCTCGAACATCGGCTCAGAACACGTAGTCGGCCTTGCAGGATCGGGAGCCGCCGACGGCGTGGCTATGGCTCACTACGAACTGCACGCCTGGTGTCTGCTGGTGCTAGCCTGGGTGTTCGTTCCCTTCTACGCCCGCTCGATGGTGTTCACCATGCCGGAGTTCCTGGAGAAGCGTTTCTCCGTGGGCTCGCGCTATATGCTCTCCTTCGTGTCGCTGATTACCTTCGTGGTGTCAAAGATCGCGGTGGGCATATTCGCCGGCGGCGTAGTGTTCGCAACCTTGCTGCCTGAGGTACACCTGCACTTTGCCGGCCACCTCATCAACAGTTTCTGGATCGGCTCCGTAGCCGTAATCGTGATGACGGGCCTCTACACAATGCTCGGCGGTATGCGGGCCGTGGCCTACAACGACGCGATCCAATGTGTAGTCCTTATCACCGGCTCCGGCCTGCTGACCGCCTACGGCTTAAAGCAGCTGGGCGGCTGGCACGAGCTGCGCGCTCTCTGCGGCTCGGAAATGTTCAACCTTTGGAAGCCGCTTATCCCGGCCGGAGTGACAGGAACCTGGCTGCCGGTCAAGGAGACCGGACGGATGGCCTGGTATTTCAACGACTACTTCCCCTGGCTGGGCATGCTTTTCTGCGCGCCCATCATCGGATTGTGGTACTGGTGCACCGACCAGTACATCGTGCAGCGCGCGCTGGGAGCGCCTAACGAAGCCACCGCCCGCCGCGGCAGCATATTCGCCGCGTTCCTTAAACTGTTTCCCGTCTATCTCTTCATCATCCCGGGCATGATCGCCTTCGCCCTGGCCAAGAGCGGCAAGGTGCCGGGACTGGAGGTAATGGTCTCACCGAACGGGCTGCCGGTTCCGCATGAGGCCCAGGCGGCTTTCCCGATGATGGTCAAGTATCTGCTGCCGGAAGGCGTGCGGGGCATCGTGGTAGCCGGGCTTCTCTCAGCCCTGATGGGTTCGCTGGCCGGCGTCTTCAACGCCTGCGCCACGCTGTTCACCGTAGACTTCTACGAGAAATGGCGCCCCAAAGCCACACAGCATCAGCTGGTGCGCATGGGCCGCATCGCCACAGGTGTGATGGTGCTCATCGCTCTGGCCTGGATCCCAGTGATACAGGGCGCGCACGGGCTCTACAACTACCTGCAGTCGGTACAGGGCTATCTGGCCCCGCCGGTCTTTGTAGTGTTCTTCTTCGGCGTGTTTAATAAGCGCCTCAACGCTAAGGGCTGTCTGTGGGCCATGATCGTCGGGTTCGCTATGGGTATCTTCCGGATGGCGGTAGACACTCCTGTGACACTCGGCCTGGCCGGCTTTGAGAACGGCTACACTCCGGGCTCGATGTTGTGGATAGTCAACAACATCTACTTCCAGTACTTCAGCGTGCTGATCACGATCGTATCCGCGGTTGTAATGGTTGTGGTAAGCCGGATGACACAGGAACCTGATTATCTGAAGATCTCCGGCCTCACCTTCGAGACGGCGACCGCCGAGGATATTCAGCGCACCCGGGCCAGCTGGCATTGGACCGAGGTGGCAGCTTCCGGATTAGTGCTGTTCTGCATCTGCTGGGCTTACGTGTATTTCAGAGGATAAGCCCCTGCCTTCGCGCTGCGCTAATGCGGGATCTACCGCGTTAGCGCGGCGTATTTTTTCACTCAGGAGAGCCTATGAACTTGTTCCTTTTCGCCTTATTGGCGCTGGCGCCGATGCCGGGCCATGCCGCCGCTGACGGCGGACGCGAGCGGTCCTTCGACGAGGGTTGGCGGTTCCATCGCGGCGACGCGGCCGGGGCTGAGCGTCCCGGATTCCAGGATTCCGCCTGGCGCCTCCTGGATCTGCCGCATGATTGGAGCATAGAAGCTCTTCCGCCGCGCGAGCAGGACGACATCGCGGTCCTGGCCGCGCGCGACGGAGAGTGGCTGTTTAAACAAGGCGACGACCTCTCCTGGAAGAAGGCCTCCCTTGACGACGACGCCTGGCAGAAAGTCGTGCTCCCCGCCAAATGGAAGGACCATTCAGGCTACGATCAATCCCAAAATTTCGGTTGGTATCGGCGGCATATCAGCGTCTCACCCGCCCAGCGCGGCAAGGACCTCCAACTCGATCTTGGAACCGTGATGGGCGCCGACGAAGTTTTCTTCAACGGCGTGCGCGTCGGCGGCATCGGCAGTTTCCCTCCAAACTTTGAGGATTTTTGGTCTAATGTCTATCAATCCTACCGCAGCTATCCCGTCCCCGCGCGGCTGATCCGCCAAGGAGACAATGTGGTGGCGGTGCGCGTCTATTCCCCTAACCCCGGCATCGCTGGCCTCTACGACCCGCTCGGCCCGGGAAAGCGCGTCGGTCCTTTCGACCCCGGCGCCAGCCCGGGCGGAGCCGCGACCGGCCACACCGTAGGGGGTACAGGTTGGTACCGTAAAAGCTTTATCATTCCTGCAGCCGACCAGGGGCGCCGCGTGGAACTGCGCTTCGACGGCGTATATATGGACGCGGATATCTGGATTAACGGACGGCACCTGGGCAACCACCCTTACGGATATACCACTTTTGTCTATGATATAAGCTCCGGGCTCAAGCCCGCCGGCGAAACAAATGTCGTGGCCGTGCGCGTGCGAAACCTGGGCGCAAACAGCCGCTGGTACAGCGGCTCAGGCATCTACCGGCACACCTGGCTGACCGTCACCGGGCCCGTGCATATCCCGCTATGGGGCGTATCCGTCACGACTCCCCTAGTGAGCCCGGATAAAGCCACTGTCAGCGTGTCAGTTTCGCTGGGGAACACCGGCGCCCGGACCGACGCGCGTCTACGGGTTAGCCTGATAGCTCCGGACGGTTCACCCTCGGGCGTTGCCGAAGTCCCGGTCACTATCCCCCGCAAGAACAGCGGACCGGTCGCGCTAGATATCATGGTAACCAAGCCCGCCCTGTGGTCTACTTCGCAACCAAACCTCTACCTGGCCCGGGTCGAGATTATATCAGAAGATAAAACACTGGATAGTACTGAAACCAGATTCGGAATACGCTCCATAGAAGTGGACGCCGAGAAAGGCCTGCGCATCAACGGCGAACCGGTCAAGCTCAAGGGCGCCTGCGTGCATCACGACAACGGCCCGCTCGGCTCAATCGCCATCGACCGCGCCGAGGAGCGCCGCGTGGAGCTGCTTAAGGCGGCAGGCTTCAACGCTATCCGCACCAGCCATAACCCGCCGTCCCCAGCACTACTGGACGCGTGCGATCGCCTGGGCATGCTGGTAATGGACGAGGCCTTTGATAATTGGGAGACCGGGAAAAACCCGATGGACTACCACCGCTTCTTCAAGGATTGGTGGCGGCAAGATATCACAAGCATGGTGCTGCGGGACCGCAACCATCCCAGCATTATAATGTGGAGCATCGGAAACGAGATTGCCGAGCGAAAAACTGACAAGGGTGCCAGGCTCGCGAAGCGTTTAGCCGACTATGTCCGCCAGCTCGATCCCACCAGGCCGGTGACGGCGGCGTATAACGAAGTTGATGACGGGGCCGACCCCTACTTTGCCGCGCTGGATGTGGCCGGCTATAATTATAATTCAAACCGCTATGCCATTGACCACCAGCGTCAGCCTAAACGAGTTATGGTGGGCACGGAATCGCTGCCGGCCCGCATCTATGAATACTGGAAACAGGTGGAGGAGATGCCCTGGGTCATCGGCGATT
The DNA here is from genome assembly GCA_037137395.1 of Elusimicrobiota bacterium. GTDB lineage: Bacteria > Elusimicrobiota > Elusimicrobia > Elusimicrobiales > UBA9959 > YA12-FULL-51-18. The sequence goes on along the minus strand of JBAXKK010000007.1, from coordinate 39,095 downwards.
TCGTATGGACGGGCTTTGACTACATCGGCGAGTCCGGCATCGGTCATACCGAGCTGGACACCGACCTACACAGCTACCTTAAACCCTGGCCATGGAACCTCGCCAACTGCGGCGACATAGATATCTGCGGCTTCAGGCAGCCCCAGTCTTACTACCGCGACGTGGTCTGGGGCCGCAGCAAGCTGGAGCTGGCCGTGCGCCGCCCCCTGCCGGAAGGACGCAGCGAGGCCGTAGGGCAATGGGGCTGGCCGGACGAGGAGCGCAGCTGGAATTGGGCCGGACAGGAAGGCCGGACTATGCAGGTAAAAGTTTACTCCACCTATCCCGAGGTAAGGCTCCTGCTCAACGGTAAAGAGGTGGGCACTAAGCCTATCTCGCGCGACACCAGTTTCAACGGAAGGTTTGTGACTCCCGATCTTGGGGCGGAAACAGCTCTGACCGCGGTGTTTGATGTGCCCTACACTACGGGAGAACTTCGAGCCGTGGGCCTGGTCGACGGTAAAGAGGCGGATTCGGCGGTGCTGCGCACCTCCGGCAAGCCCTATAGCCTGCGCCTGACCGCGGACCGCACGACCATACGCGCCGACCGCAACGACCTGGCCTATATTACCGTCGATGTTCTCGACGAGACCGGCGAGCCGGTACCAAATGCCTCTGGCGCCGTCCGCTTCTCAGTCACCGGCCAGGGAGAATTGTCCGGGGTATGCAGCGGCGACCCCCTGAACACGGCCGGCTTCCAAACCGACACCAGGCAGCTGTTCCGCGGACAAGCCCTGGCTATCCTGCGCCCCGCGGCCGCGGGCGGAGAAATAATTCTTACAGCCGAGACGGACGGGCTTAAGCCCGCCAAGGTTCTTGTCCGCGCCGAATAAAACGCGCGGCTGCACACATGATAAATATACCCTTGAGAAAAATAGGCCTTACGGCCGCCCTCTTGCCAGTTCTGCTGCTTATCGCGTCTTGCGATTCGCAATCCTCCCGGCTGTCGGGCAAGAAGGGCGTCGGCGACTATCTGCCCGGGGCGTCGGCGCGCGTTAATGGTCTTAAGGTCAGTTGGTATTATAATTGGGGGACTGAGCCCTCCGCCGGCGAGACCGAAGCTGAATTTGTGCCCATGATTTGGAGTGGATTTTTCGCCACCGATAAAGCTCTGGCCTCAATTAAGGCTAACCCGAAATACACGCATCTGCTCGGTTTTAATGAGCCGGACTTCGCCGAGCAGTCAGCTATGTCGGTGGAAAAAGCCATTGAACTATGGCCTAAACTGATGGCCACGGGCAAGCGCCTGGGCAGCCCCGCCGTAACGCAAAGCGAGGCTGGCGCGCGCTGGCTGGAAGAGTTTATGTCAAAGGCCAAAGCCCGGGGGTACCGCGTGGACTTTCTCTGCGTGCACTGGTATGACGACGTCACCGACCCGCAGGGCCCCGCCATGATGGCCAGTTACCTTCTGGACCTTCACGATAAATACCGCCTGCCTATCTGGTTGACTGAATTCTCCGGGGGCGACTGGAAATTCCTTAAGAATAAACCGCTCACTTACAAACACAACACCGATTTCATCCCCAAAGCACTGCCTCTGCTTGAGGAGCTGCCGTTCGTGGAACGCTACGCGTGGTTCGCCGCGATATGCGACCTTAAACCTCATAAAATCTTCTATGAAAAGGCGTCTCTTTATAAAAGTGTCTCAGGAGAGATGACCGCCGTGGGCGCGGCGTATCGCGATTTCAAACCGGAACCCCGGGCCGGCGCAGGCCCCTTCCGTAGAGTCCCATATCCTGTCCGTCATCCCACGAAATAAGTCCCTGGTCTTTGGCGTAGCGTGCACGCCGTCCGGCCTACGCTTGTGTAAAAAATCATACTTAAAACTCGCCTCTTCTTTTTCAAGCGTGCGCCGATAGTGACATGTTTTATCAAAAGACGACACGTCTTGCCTTTTAACACAGAAGCCGCCTGGTTTTCCAGGCGGCTTCTCTTTAGTCGAAGAGCTATCTATCGGCTGATCAAATATACAGCGTGACCCCGACGGTGAAATAATCGGCTTTATAAAGCGTGTTGGGCATCTCGACCATTTCACTAGTGCCGAACCGGTCGTTGCTGGTGTTTGGTGTCGGTCCCAAGATGGCAACGTACTGAAGGAATAAATTGCACCGGTTAAAGAGCAGTACGCCAGTTCCTAAGACTAATTCGGGGCGGTAGACCGTGTAGGTAAAGGTTTCTTTTTCCGGGACGAATTCCGGCTGCCTGGCCGTAAGCAGTCCATATTGGGTATATACGCCGTGCAGCCGCGCGACCCCGGCCTTTAAAAAAACATTAAAGCCGTTCTCCCAGTAAAGAGACGACGTGAGCAGCAGGTCCGTGGCGTTTTCATTTATGGAACGATAACCTGTGCTTGAAGTTGTTGCCTCATAATAGTGCGCTTTTACAATATACTCTCCCAGATCGACATAGCCGACCTGTGCCCCGAGCTGCAACCTGCCTTTACCTAAAATATTAGTTTCAGTTCCGGCGAAATTATATCCGACGAACGCGGCGGGAGCGGTGTTCTTTTCCTCAGTGCTCTGTCTGATGTTCAGGGTGGGCTGCCGGGCGTTATTATCAATGGAGTATATTGAGAGGTCGTTGTTAAGCGAGCTTTTCCCATAGCCGCCACCAAGGAAAAAACCCTTTTCTGGGGGCAACGCGCTTACAGGAACTGATGTGGCTATAACTGACAGAAGAGCGAGTGGCAAAAACAAATATTTATTCATCTTGGTGTCCTTTTCTAAGTTGTAAAATGTTTGTCGATTAACTTCGATATATTTTAACTATGAACAGGCAGACAAAGGTAACCGGAAATTTTGTCAATGGTTTTTTTGTTTTTTTACCCCACCGCCACTCGCCGACAGGGAAAGAATCGCCTTGGACCACACATGGGCTATTTCAGCCTGTCCATTGGGATTGGGGTGTATGCGATCCGGCTTGCCGCCGAGCGACTCAAAGAGGTCCAGCTTAGGATCGAGTTTAAAATAGGAATCTACAAAGTAAAGGTTGTCTCTCTTTAAGTCCTTCTCCAGAACAGGGAAGATGGTGTTGTAGCGTCTGGCATTCTCCCCCCACTCGGGCCAATCCACTGGCGGGATGTTGGAGAAGATGAAACGGACCGAGGGATGACGCGCCGTGATGCCGTCGATGAGGGCGCGCAGCTCTTTCTGGGCGGGCTCGATATCATAGTCCATCCAGATGTTATTGGTTCCTATCATGCCGAGAACCATATCCGGTTTAAAATCCTTGATCCAATCGTCTATCCAATACTGCAGCCATTCAACCCGCAGCCCGGGAATACCCTGATGTTTGAGCAGGGATGCCGGGTTGGACTCATTGCTGCGCCCCCCGACGAATTCGACCTCGATATCCGCGGCTGAAAGGTCGCGCCGGAGCTGCGCGCGGTAGCTATCCGTGGAGGCGAGCCCATCCGTGATCGAATCGCCGACACACAGGATACGCAGTGGCGGCGCTGCCGCCAGGCGCCCCGGAAGGGCTAAGGCCGCGAGCAGGATAACCCATCTAAATTTTCCGTTCATTATAACCTCCGCTAAGATTTTATAGCTCACCACCCCCATTATTGCCCCGCGGGGGCGCCCCGGCAATCAAGGCCGGCGCCTTGACTGTACGAACCGGGAAAGTATACGCGCTCCGGCGCCACTCCCTGAGCCACCAGCACGGAGCGCCAGTAATTTTCAAGCGCGGTAAGGCCGGCGGCGCCGTTGGTGATCTGGAATAGTTTTCCGGAGCGGCCGGAACCAGTGAACCCGTTAAAAAAATTAATGCCGTCCCGGATATACAGGCTCTCGGCAGAGTTTATATATCGCTCAAGGTTCTTAAATACGCCCGCCGTCCTCACAATTTTGAACCGGCCCGACAACTCCCGTTCAACCGCGTCCAGCATGGCAGTCTCGCTCTTATCATACGCGAACAGCCTGTCTCCCATCGGTTTGCCGGCTATGTCCGGCGGCGCGCTGCCGGAATATACCGGTTGAAAGCCGTTTTGATAGAGCTCCAGCATGCCGGCCAACTGTTCCCTCTCCCGGTCCTGAAGACTGCCGGCCAGAAGCTGTTTTAGAACACCGGCGGTTTTGGAGGGGTCGCTTAAAAGCAGCTCCCCGCCCCTGAGCGGGGCAATAAAAAGGTCAATATGACGAAAGGCTGGGATGATAAAAAGATCGTCCTCATCCACCTCCAGATCTTTCGCTACAAGCACCTTTGCGTCAGCGGAACTGATCGCAATCCGGGTTTTCTCCAGATACAGATTTCGCGCCCCCTCAACCGGGCTCGGAGTTATTATCGCGTAAGGCCGCCCGTCACGGAAAGAACCGGTTATCAGGCCGCCACCTTCCAAAAAAGTCCATTTCATCCTGCGGGATGTTGAGCCTATTGACTCTGCGGTATGCTCTGAAACGGCGGTGAGATTGTCATCAAAATCAAAAACGCCCATCGTGAGGCCCAGGTCTTTTAATATCCTCACCGGCATTTCAGCCTGCAGAATAATGGCGCCGCCCCGGGAAAAAACGGCGATGTCCTGGATCCAGTCGTAACGGAATTTTATACCCCTGAGTTCGACGCCCTCGGCCGCGAGCGCGGATACAAGCCCGGGAGAAACCGCCTGCTCCAGGTCGGTATACCAGGCGGCCATCGGCATACTGCCATCTTCCGGGAAGAGCAGCCCATCCGCGTTATTTAAGGGAGTGGCCGGAGTAGCCGGAGGATCAACTCTGTCTAAAGTAAAAGTGCCACCTTCAAAAATCTGCCTGCCGGTCTCCGACGCGGCAGACCAGGACGCACCGCAAAGAAGCGGCTGTATAATGAACGCCGCAATAAGCGCGATAATTTTTCTCTTCATGTGACTATAGTTTAGTGGGATTTAGGACCTTTTCCAAGGGCCAAAGGGCCCTCATCATTAAGACAAAAGACCCGTATCTGCCCGGCGCGCCGCGCAAAATCACTTTTAGAAAGCACCGACCATGCTCCGGCTCTAAATATTGCCGGCAGTGAACTGGTATTGTATTTTGCTAGAATTTAAATCATAAGGATACAGCGCCCTGATATCAGGGTCGGGAGGAAAATGTGAAAATAATTTTTTTATTTCTGTTAGCGGGTTTAAGCCTGACCGCTTACGCCGATATCATCACGCTTAAGGACGGCACCCGCCTTGACGGTGTTATAGAAGGCGAGATGGACGGCGTTGCCATGGTAAAAACCAAATACGGGATACTCAACATCAGTAAAACAGATATCGCCTCGCAAAGCCGCCAGGAAGACATTACGTCCTCAACGTCAGCTGTCACCGCCGAACCCCCTCTGGCCGAACTACCGGCTGAACCGCCGCCGGCACCTAAATACACCTTTACGACCGTCACCCCTAGCACCTCGTCTTTTGAGCGGATATACGCGGAAAACGGGGTGGTCGTGGCCACAGAGACCTTTGATTCTAGGGGAGACCTCCTGGGATTACAGGGGTTCATAAAAGATGGCAGCTATAAAGAGTATTATGAGAGCGGAAACCTAAAGACCGAAAAGACCATAATCAACACCAAAACTTCCGGCACGCTGCGAGCATATTACCCCACCGGGGTCATCCAAAGTGAGGCTTATTACACGGCTGGCGCCCTGAACGGCACTGTGCGCATTTATAGCGAGAACTCGAAACTGCTGCTGGAACAAAATTTCAAGGATGGCGTACCCAACGGCTGGTTCAAGGAATTCGATGAGGCCGGCGGCCTTAAATCGGAACTTTTCTACGCCGACGGCCATATCGCCGAGACGCCTAAGGCCGCGGAACCCACAAAAGCGGGGCCAGCGGCTGCGCAGGAGACGACGGAATCCATGGTCACGGTCAAAACCATGGCCCTCGCGCGCGGAGAACGGTTCACTTTCTACCTCAATAATAAATATGTGGCAAAAATACACCTGGATAAAGCGTTCAACATGATCTCCAAAGACGGCAAAGTGCCCGACGGAGCCGTTAAGGTTTACAATAAAGACGGCAAGCTTGAAAAAGAGTTCGTTTTTATAAAAAACGAAGTAAACATATTGAAGGTCTACAATGAAGCCGGCGCTCTCACGGGCGAGTACGCATACAAAGAAAACCAGGCTGTGAAGAAATAGAAGAACCGAAATTTATAAAAGCAGGCCATTTCAAAGCTTTGCCGCTTAAACCGGATTACTAAAAAAGGGCTGCCTTATAATTAAGGCAGCCCTTCTAAATTACTGGGCCCGGTAGGACTTGAACCTACGACCCGACGATTATGAGTCGTCTGCTCTAACCAACTGAGCTACGGGCCCGTCAAATCTGTTAGCCCGAATCCTACAGTTCAGAATGATTCCCATAGAGAAATCAGGGGAATAAAATTATTCTGCAGGATTCCCCGCACAGCGGGCGGAGGGCCCAGCGCTATGCGCGACAGGCCCGACGGGGTGTATTCCTCCCGAAGGGCGCCCGCTATGCGGGCGGAAAACTTCAACCGAAGTTTTCAGGTTAGTCTATTCTATAAACTTTGGCCTGTTAAAACAAACACATACAACAGTGATTAGTGGTTAGTGGTTAGTGATTAGTAAATAACCAAGAGTAAAACTCCGCTATCAACACTGCATACTGCTCACTCCCCGCACATTAACCGCGCCGCGGTTAATGTCTCTCGCAGGCGTCCATGCCGAAGAGCGGCTTGCCGTCCGCGAAAGGCGAGATGGCGCGCAGGCGGTCTATGATGGCAGGCAATTCGCGGATAACAGCATCAACCTCTTCCTCGGTATTATAGACACTAAAGGAAAAACGGATGGAGCCGTGCGCGTAGGTCTGCGGCACGCCCATGGACATCATTACATGCGACGGCTCAAGTGAACCGGAAGTGCAGGCCGAACCGGATGAGGCGCATATACCTTTTTCGCTGAGCATGATCAGGATGGATTCACCTTCTATATATTCGAAACTTATATTAGTCGTGTTTGGCAGGCGCTCCGCCCCGCCGCCGTTCACGCGGACATTCCTGACGCCCTTCACGAGCCCGTCCTGAAGCCGGTCCCGCAGGGCTTTTACATAGGCGTTCTCTTTTTCCATATTCTTGAGCGCCAGCTCAGCGGCCTTGCCGAGACCGATGATATAGGGGACATTTTCCGTGCCGGCCCGACGGCCGCGCTCCTGATGGCCGCCCAGCATGAAGGGCGAGAAACGCGCGCCTTTTTTAACATAGAGAACGCCGATTCCTTTAGGGGCGTGCAGTTTATGGCCCGAGAGGGAGAGCATGTCTATCTTGGTATCTTTAAGGTTTATGGGGATCTTACCCACGGCCTGCACGGCGTCGGTGTGGAACAGGGCGCCCTTGGCGTGAGTGATCCGCGCGGCTTCCTCAACCGGAAATACAACCCCTGTCTCATTATTTGCCCACATTATGGAAACAAGCGCGGTGTCAGGAGTGATTGCGATTTTAAGGTCTTCCAGGTTTAAGCGGCCTTCTCCGTCCACCGGTAGGCTGGTAACGCGGTACCCCTGGGCCTCAAGAAATTTACACACATTCAGCACTCCGGGATGCTCAACTTTGGTGGTAACGATATGCTTTTTGTCCGGGTAGGCGCGCAGCGCCGACCAGATAGCGGTGGAGTCAGACTCGGTGCCGCAGCTGGTAAAAATTATCTCCTCCGGGGAAGCTCCCAGAAGCTCAGCCACTTTCCGGCGTGCAGCATCCAGATGCTTCTGCACGCCGCCGCCGAAAAAATGCATGCTAGATGGATTGCCGTACAATTCAGTGAAAAACGGCCTCATTTCTTCGGCAACTTCAGGCGCCACGCGGGTAGTGGCATTGTTATCAAGGTATATAACCTTATCATTTTCCATAAAAATCCTTCTCGTAATCTACTGCGATTGCTATAAGCTTTAAGCCGTAGGCCTTATATAAGGAAATTCCTTTACGGTTCCTGCGTATGGCTTATAGCCTAAAGCCTATGGCGATCATTGAGGCGCTACTGCGCCTCAATTATCAGCGCCTGATCTATTTTTTCCTTCAGCTCTTTTTCAACTATATTTTTGAGCGTGGCGGAAGAAGACGGGCAGCTGGAACACATTCCAAGGAACCGCACCTTGACTTTATCGCCGTCCAGATCAACAAGTTCTATCCACCCGCCGTCCAGTTTCAATTTTGGATTAACATCTTCGGCTAGAACTTTTTCAACCATCTTAACCTTCTCCACGACGGTCATTTTGGCGAAGGTTTTATGTTCGGCCCGGGCCCAGTAATCTTTAAGTATTTTCTCTATTTCGCCCACGCACTGGCGGCACCCGCCGCCGGCCTTGGTGAAATTTGTAACTTCCTCAACCGTCCTAAGGCTCTCTTCCTTTATGGCTCTTAAGATCTTTCCCTCGGTCACGCTGAAGCATTTACACACCAGGCGTTCCCCCGAGTCAAGAATAACTTTCTCCGCCTTTCCGCCTCGGTAATTTTTTATGGCCGCCTCAAGCGCCTCCATGCCCATAACCGAACAATGCATCTTCTCGCTGGGCAGGCCGCCGAGGTATTCGGCTATTTCATGGTTTGTTATTTTGGACGCTTCCGCCAGCGTCTTACCCTTTATCATTTCGGTCAGAGCGGATGAAGAGGCTATGGCCGACGCGCAGCCGAATGTCTTAAACTTGGCGTCAGTTATTTTATCGGCGGCCTTGTCTATCCGGAGCGTAAGCTTAAGAGCGTCGCCGCAGATAATGCTGCCGACCTCGCCTACGGCATCAGGGTTCTCTATTTCACCGACATTCCGGGGATTCTTAAAGTGCTCATAAACTTTTTCAGTGTAATTCCACATGCTCGCCTCCGAAAGTCCGATAAACAATTATACTAACCTGAAAGTTGCAGGTGCAACTTTCCGCCCGCATAGCAGGCGCCCGTTTGGGAGGTATAGTCACGCATAAGCCGCATAGCGGTTTTGCGCGACCCCGCCTCGGTGTTTTCGCTGCGCAGGGAAACACCTGCGGCCTTGCGGTCCGGACGCGAGGCATAATTATGCCTCGTTCTAAAGCCGGGCCTCACCCCGTCGGGCCAGGCGCGCATAGTGCTGGGCCCTCAGCCCACTGCGTGGGGAATCCCGCAGACTGAGTTGCAGGATTCAGGTTAAGAAACAGCGTCGGGGCCCTTGCCGCCGATCAGCTTTTTAGCCATTTCCAGCGATGCTGAGACTATCGCGTCCGCTTCCTTCTGCCCGGTAGAGTAGCCCCTGTTTTTCTCGGCAAGCTGACGAATTACAAGGATGTCGGCGTCCGGGTTTTTCTGCGCCTCGTAAACCAGCTTCTGGCCGGGATTTACAAACCTCATAAAAAAATCAGAAATCATGCCTGAAGATTCACTGGGTTTAGCCATAAACCGCTCATAGCCGTCAAGCAGGCCGGACCCCGCTTTAGTTATAAGCACGCAATAAAGATATGGGAAATCCTGCCCCTTCACGCCATTTATGGAGATCTGAGCCTGGACGCCATAGAACGATGCCGGGGCTCCTACCAGATTTATCAGCAGCCGGGCGTCCTCGGGGTCTTGCTTCCCTTCGCTGGTCTCGGCAAGGGCCAGCATGGGGAACACCTGAACTTCGCTAAGCGGGGTCAGAGCCCTCATGACGCCCTCAAGAAGATTTATTTTGATTATAAGCCGGTCTTTACGCAGATACTCCTTCACGCCGGTGAACCAGAGCGGCGCGATAAGAACGGCCGCGTTAATCCCCACTAAATTACAGTAGCCGACAGGGAAACCGAATGTGCCGGCCAGTGCCAGGTATATGCCCACGCAGAGAATGAAAATAGCGACGAACACCAGCGCTCCGGTGGTATTGGTGATGTCAAACATATCCTCATCCCAGCGCTTAAGCTGGTCGGCCTTTAATTTAATCTTCGTGTATTCGTCCGGCGTAACCCGCTCCCACTTTTGCGCGCCCGCGATCCGGGGCGTGGCGTCATAACCCTGCACCATGCCGAACAGGGACGCGGCGAGCAGGACCGCCAGACCGGCCCAGAAAGAAAATCCGACCTCAAGGCCCAGGCCCGCCAACAAAAGCCCGGCTATCAAAGCCATGCGCGGCTTGTACGGCAGACTTTTAGCGATAATAAATTTTATCTGCCCGTCTTTATCGGGCGGAGGAAACAGCGCCATTTTTCACCTCGTTATGTTTTATTAATTCGCCGTAGCCGGCTTTCTCCCAGTAAAGGGGACAGCCTCCGTTACAGACGGCGAGATCTTCACATTTCCGGCAGATCTCATGGGTGAACCCTTTTTCCTGAAAAAATTTAAAGGGACCGCTTTCCCACAGCTCGCGGAACGCTCCTTTATGTTCCAGTATATTTCCCATCGGCCTGGGATAGCTTGAGCAGGGCAGGATGTCGCCGTTCGGCGCCAGGCTCAGAAGACCATCGCAGGCGGCGCAGCCCTTATTACCAAGGCCTTTGGTCACGGGATTAAAAACGCACATCGGCGTTGGCGAATACCACATAAACTCCAGGCCCGCCCGTTCCGCCAAGCCTTGAACTGTTTCAATCACCGGACCTATCTCAGTATAGGAAATGAAGGTCTCTTCAAGATTTGCGCCTGCTGAACCTACCGGCATGAGCATATTCATGGAAAATTTGCCGAGGCCAAGGCTTTTCACAAGCTCTACTATTTCCGGCAGAGAATCTTTATTGAGCGCCGAAACAGTCGTGTTGGTGTGCACCCGCAGGCCGGCTTCCAATAGATTCTTTATCCCTCTCACAGCCGCGTCAAAAGCGCCGTTGCTCTGCACAATACAATCGTGTGTCCCGGCCGACCCCCCCTCTATGCTTACCTGGGCGGAATCAAGGCCTGAGGCTTTCAGCTGCGACACTTTTTCCGGAGTTAGCAGTGTGCCGTTGGTTATAAGGTTAGCCCACATTCCCAGGCTTTTGGCGTGGGCGACCAGTTCCGGCAGCTCCGGGCGCAGGACAGGCTCTCCGCCGGTGAAGCTGACTGACGGGACCCCGGCTTCTTTGCTTATTATATCCAGCGCTTCTTTAAGGCGCGCGGCGGGGAGATCCGGATGGGCCTCGTCCTTCTTACATCCGCAAGCCGCGTAGCAGAATCTGCAGGAGAGGTTGCAACGATAAGTGACTGCGATCTCGCTCAGAACCGGCAGCAAATTATACGGCAGAGAGAATGGGACCTTTTCCACAGCCAGCCGCTCCGTTGTCTCGTTGTAGCAACCCTTTAAAAGCGCCGTCAGATCCCTGAAAAACCAGTACATGTCCAGCGACACCCGCTCCTTATCTTCGTAGGCGGCCAGAATATCCGCTGTTTTCCCGCCCGCCATCAGGTATTCCAGGAGCTTCAGCCCCTGCGGATTTAATTTGTAGGCCTGGTTAGGAATCTTTATAAGCAGCAAGTCGGCGCGGCGCACTCGCACATAAGGCTTTATGCGCGCGACATAGCCGTCTATCCACTCCGTTCTTTTTTCCCACTCCGGTTTCATCATCTCTGATCTTCGGTCATCCCAAAATATTATTATCCTCTCCCCCACTATGCACTGACCACTATCCACTAATCACTTCCCCTTTAATGTCCGCTGCTAACGCAGGCGGAATGACACGCCCCGTGGCAGGCCGAATGACACGCCGAATGGCAGGCCGAGTGACAGGCGTCGTGGCAGGCGTCATGGCATACAGTCTTGCTGAAAGCTCCTTCATAGCAGGCCTGCGTATCCCTGAACTTTTCAAAGGAAGCGCTGAGCTCCGAAATTTTCTTCCCCAGATCCTTGTTTACGCTTTCCACCCGCGCGTAGACAGGGTTTATATAACCGTTGAAGCGGCGCCGGTAACCGCCCCAATAATAATCCCGGTCCGTGTCCGCTTTTCCGGGCAGATATTTATCAAGATTTTTTTTGTAATAGGCTTTGGTGGCCGCAAGGTCGCAATCCCAGAGCTTTTGCTCAAGGCCGGCCGCGATCGTTTTTATCGTTTCGCTTACCATGGCCTGGTCAAGGGTTCCGTCCGGCTTCACGGAGTTCAGGAGGACGGTTTCATAGGGGTCGTTACTTGCCGTCACCTGCGACAGCCTCTCAACGCATAACGGTTCTACCGCTTTTATCTTTATAAGCCCTTTGCGTTCCATGTTGGCCACCATAAGGGACACAAGCTCTCCCACCGGCATCTCCAGCAAGATCCCGGCCTCTATGGGCGTCAGACTTGTCGCCACTTTCCCCGGCTTGCGGAAGGTGCCAACCTGCAATTTGGGCGGCGTCCACTCGGCGCCGTCCCAGTTGACCGCGGAAATGCCCTCGGCCGCGCTAAGCATGGATTTATGCTTTATGGTCATTATAAAAAAAGGCAGAACGCAGAAAACACCCGCCATTATCAGCGTTAAAAAAACGGCCTCGCCGCGACTGATAGGCAGACCGGCCAGCATTGTTCCCGGAGAATAGCGGTTTAAATAGTATTCTTCCTCCGCCGGCAGATATTTGGTCTTTTGCGGCGGGCCCTTTAAGAGCCCCCCGTATGCCATGGTCTTCAGACTGAAATACCGCGCGTCCAGATAAGTCTGTATCTGGAAATGGTACCGGCTGCCGAGGTTCCGCCGGAAGAAGCGGGCGCTGAAAACATTTTCACCATCCTCGTTTTTTACTAACGGATAATCTATACTATAGCGCTCATTTATGAACTTTTCGGTCAGGAACCCGGCCTCTGCAAGGAAGGCGTCGTCGGCGTTTTCGCCGGGGACGATGACGGGGAAACGCACCGTCACAGCTTGGTGACTCATCCTGTCCTGCCACTGCACCGGCGACCAGTTGAATACGACCAGGCGTTTATCACCCGCCATGGTCTGAGTCAGATTACCGGCCCCCTCCAGATCCGCGGCATAACGGAAAAAATAGGTTATTTGTCCGTTATTAAAAGCGGCTCCGTCAGCCAGAACAATGTCATATTTCTTGTCGGAAACTTTAACTATTTCAAGCGCGTATTTTTTACCGTCCGCGTCCAGCGCGTAGGCTTCATCCATGTCAAAAACCGGCGTTTCCTGGAACCCTTCAAAATAAAACCCGTGCAGCGGCCCGCCTGAAACCGTCCACCTGACCGCGTAGGATATCTGGGCTTTTCCGTCCCGATCCACGGCAACTTCGTTCTCCACCCAGTCCATCTTAAATCCGGCGCCGTATCCGGCGGCGGGTAGAAATACCAGTATTGTCATTGCGGCGCGAAAAATACGTTTTCTCATGTTTTTCATGATGATCTCTAATAATATTATTTAAGTCCGAACTCCCGCCTTATTTCATCATTCTCTAAACGCCTGGCGAGCCACAGGCCGGCTGCGCCTGGAACCACCGAGAACAGGCGCAGCTGAAACCTCATATGCTCCACGGCGGAGTTAAACTCCGGAGCCAGCGAAACTCCGGCGTATATGTAGGGTTTAGGAATAAGCAGTCCCGGAAAAAGAAAAATGAGCAGACAGCATGCTGCACTGATGTAAAAAAACCATTTAGAAGAATTCAACGCCCAGGCTTTCCGAAATGACAATCCCACCCCAGCGATCAACACTGTAAGAGAGGCGAATAAATAAAACACGAATACCATCCTTATATGCGCCACAGCAAAGCGAGCCAGCGGCGGTGTTTCCACCGGTATAGTCGCGCCAGCCAACCCCAGCATGAACCCTGGTGAAGAGAACATTGCCGCCAGGGTGAAGTTATCGTACGCCGCGCGGGCGACGTGCCAACCCCCGAATATTATAAAGGCCCACGCGACCACACTTACCAGAGCCGATTTTTTGTTTTCCATTGTGTTTTTTGCGCCGGGACCGCTGTCACACCCAAACCAATTATATAATATCAATAGTTCCCTGTTGCTACCTTCGGGTAAAGTTTATTACATTAGTTATAGCTTTTAGCGTGGGATGGAGATTCCTATGTCGGTTAAAATTGTCAGTCAGTACACTGTGTTTCTTCCCAATGTCCCCGGAGCGCTCAGCAGATTTATAGAGCTTTTTGTTAACGAGGGAATAAATATTATAGGTATTGCCTCAGAGATTCGAGACGATTCCGGCGTCGTGCGTGTTACCGTGGACACGGAAAAGAAGATAAGTTATATCCTCACTAGCGCCGGTTTCACAACCGTTGAAACCCCCATGATTTCCATTGAGTTGACCGACAAGCCCGGAGAACTTCTTAACCTGGCCAAACTACTGGCGGGGAACAGCATTAATATAACTACGGTTTACGGGACGGCGTTGGGCGGCAACACCGCCCGCATCCTCATCAATGTCTCCGACGCCGACCGCGCCGTGGAGATCCTTAAAGCCGGCTTGGACGACAAATAATTACATTTCCTTAAAAAAGAGGGCGTCCGGTTAATCGGACGCCCTTTTATTAATCCGGGCGCACAGAAAACACGCCGACTCCTCCTATTTTTATTGTCGAGTAAGTTTTCTGTATTTTATGCGGTGGGGAGTCTCGGCTTCGGCGCCGAGGCGCGCGCGACGGTTCTCCTCGTATTCCGAGAAGTTTCCCTCGAACCATACCACCTTGCTATCCCCTTCAAAGGCCATGATATGTGTGGCTATTCTGTCCAGAAACCAGCGATCGTGGCTGATAACTACGGCACAGCCTCCAAAATTCTCCAGAGCTTCTTCCAGCGCGCGCATGGTGTTAACATCCAGATCGTTGGTGGGTTCGTCCAGAAGTATAAGATTGGATCCCTCTTTAAGCATAACGGCCAAGTGCACCCTGTTCCGCTCTCCCCCGGATAGCTCTCCCACTTTTTTTTGCTGGTCCGGGCCCATAAAATTAAACCTGGCCACATACGCCCGCGAGTTCACTTCCTGCTTGCCGAGTTTAACTATATCCAGCCCGCCGGAGATCGCTTCCCAGACGTTCTTGGCGGGATCCAGAGACGATCGTGACTGATCTACATAGGACATACTTACCGTCTCTCCGACCCTGAAAGAGCCGGAATCCGGTTTCTCGGCGCCGGTTATCATCTTGAAAAGCGTGGTTTTGCCGGCACCGTTGGGACCTATGACTCCCACGATGCCTCCGGGCGGAAGCTTGAAGCTGAGGTTTTCCATCAATATCTTATCGCCGTACGCTTTGGAAATATTCTCGGCTTCTATTACCACGGAGCCGAGCCGCGGGCCAGCAGGGATGTAGATCTCAAGGTCTTTGGCTAATTTTTCATTATTCTGTCCTAATAAATTCTCATAGGCGGTTATACGGGCCTGAGACTTAACCCGGCGTCCCTTTGGGGACATTCTTATCCATTCCAGCTCGCGCGCCAGAGTTTTCTGTCTTTCAGTTTCGCTCTTCTCTTCCAGACGCAGGCGATCCTGCTTCTGCTCAAGCCAAGATGAGTAATTTCCTTTCCAGGGAATGCCGTGCCCGCGGTCCAGCTCCAGTATCCAGCCGGCGACATTGTCCAGAAAATAGCGGTCGTGGGTCACGGCTATAATAGTTCCTTTATATTCCTTTAAATGGTGTTCCAACCAGGCCACAGATTCCGCGTCCAGATGATTGGTAGGCTCGTCAAGAAGCAGTATATCTGGCTTTTGCAGGAGCAGCCGGCAGAGGGCGACCCGCCTTTTTTCTCCGCCGGAGATCACTCCGACCAGCGTGTCGCCGTCGGGGCAACCGAGGGCATCCATAGCCATTTCAAGCCGGGAATCTATATCCCATGCGTCCAGCGCGTCTATTTTTTCCTGCACCTTGGACTGCCTTTCAATAAGAGCGTTCATGGCGGCGTCGCTCATGGGCTCGGCCATTTTTTCGTTTATCTCGTTGTACTCTTTAAGCGCGGCCATGGTTTCCGGGACACCTTCTTCCACCACCTGGCGCACGGTTTTGGTATCGTCAAGCTTTGGTTCCTGCTCAAGCATTCCTACGGTATGCCCGGGGGAAAGAACCGTCTCGCCCTTAAAATCCTGATCTTTGCCGGCGAGAATGCGCAGCAAGGAGCTTTTACCGGAACCGTTTAACCCAAGCACTCCTATCTTGGCCCCGTAAAAATAAGAGAGATAAACGTCTTTAAGGACGGCTTTTTTGTCGTAATATTTACTAACCCCCACCATCGAATAAATAATTTTGTCCGGTTTGTGTTCGCCCATAATAAATTCTCCCTATATCTTTTTACCCCACTATAAATTTCTTTAACCCCACCATTATCATCTGAACCGAAATAGTGATGAGTATCATACCCATCAGCTTTTCCATGGCCAGGAGACCACGGGCTCCAAGAAATTTTGAAAGTTTCGAGGCCATGCTCAGGATCAGCACATTTATCACCCAGGAAATACCCACCATCGCCAACCAGGTCGGCCACGCACCGGGGTCCTTCAGTGAAAATATCATAATGGTGGTCAGAGTGGAGGGTCCGGCCACCAGCGGGATAGCAAGAGGCACAATGAACGGCTCTCCGCCCGGGTTTTCGCCGAAACCGGAATGCTGCGCGGGAAATATCATTTGTATGGCGATAAGAAACAGCACTATCCCCCCGGCCACAGACATCGCCGTAACGTCCAGAGAAAGCCAGCCGAGGAAATATTTACCGAACAGCAGGAAAAACACCATAATGCCAAGGGCTATAACGAGCTCCCTGGCGACTATCTTTTTCCTGCGCTCTTCAGGAACGCCTTTCAAAGCGGACATAAAAAGCGGGATATTGCCCAGCGGATCCATAACCAGCGTGAGCGTGAATACCGCTGAAAAAAGTTGAAGAGCGTCCATAAATAACAGCGGAGAGCCCGGAGTTTAGAGTGCGGAGAATTTACTCCACACGCCGCATCTGCCAGCCTCTCCGCTTTTGTACCGCCTATTTTTTATCTTCTACGGGGGCTTCCCCATCGTCAATTATGGGTTCGACGGAGGCTATTTTGTCGCCTTCCTCGAGCCGCACGAGCCTGACGCCCTGGGTATTGCGCGATATCGCGCGTATATCCTTGCAGGGCATTCGGATAATCTTGCCCTTTTCAGTCATGACCATCAAGTGATCCTTATTTTCCACCAGGTGTATGGCCACCACGGACCCGTTGCGATCCGTAGCTTTTATGGTGATAACTCCCGAGCCGCCGCGGTGCTGGTTTCTGTATTCATCAAGATTTGTTCGCTTGCCGTAACCGTTCTCACAAACGGTAAGAAGCGTCTTCTTGCTCTTCGGTTCGGCCACTTCCATTGCAATAACCTGGTCATCCTTATCAAGACGGATACCATGCACGCCCATCGCGTTCCTTCCCATGGACCGCACGTCGGATTCGTTGAATCTTATAGACATGCCGCATTTGGTACCTATCATAAGTTCATACTTCCCGTCAGTGTGTCCCACATTGGTCAGTATATCGCCGTCCTCAAGCGTTATAGCGTTGATGCCAGAGCGCCGGATATTAGAGAAGTCTTTGATGGGTGTCTTCTTTATGTTTCCCTTACGGGTGCACATAACAAGGTAGGACTCCTTGCCTTTAGCCTCTTCAAAAGACTCTATAGCGATAACTGAGGTTACCGTCTCATCTTTAACCTGCAGCAGGTTTACGATGGCTTTGCCGCGTGAGGTGCGGTTGCCTTCGGGGATCTCGTATCCCTTTAAAGCATAAACCTTGCCGCGGGTGGTGAACAGCAGGATCGTGGCATGGCTGGAGGTAACGAAGAGCTTTTCGATAAAATCCTCTTCCTTGACGTCGGAGCCGATGATTCCTTTCCCGCCGCGGCCCTGTACTTTATAGGTGTCGGACGGGATTCTTTTGATATAGCCGCCGTGCGACATGGTTATAACCACTTTTTCCTCGGGAATCAGATCTTCTATATCCAATTCCGCGGCTTCGCTTGTAATTTCGGTCCGACGCTTGTCGCCGTATTTTGCTTTAAGATCCTCAAGTTCCTGTATAATGATCTTTAGTATTTTCTTGGGATCGGAAAGGATGGCGCGCAACTCCCCGATAAGCTTCATAAGCCCTTTATGCTCTTCTTCTATGGCGCCGACTTCAAGGCGCGTGAGTTGGTGTAGGCGCATATCCAGTATAGCTTGGGCCTGGATGTCGCTTAGCGAGAATTGCTTGATCAATTTCAGTTTAGCTTCAGAAGAGTCTTTGGATTTCTTTATGATTTCCACGACGGCGTCTATATTCTGAAGGGCTATAAGATACCCTTCAAGAATATGCGCGCGCGCCAGCGCCTTGTTGAGGTCATACTTGGTGCGGTTGTAAATCATGATGCGGCGATGGCGGACGTAATGAAGCATCACTTCTTTGATGGGCAGGACCCTGGGCCGCCCATCAACAATTGCCAGCATGATGACGCCGAAGGAGGTTGCCATCTGCGTATGTTTATAAAGCTGATTAAGGACGACCTGTGCGTTTCCGTCGCGCTTAATTTCTATGACCACGCGCATACCACGGCGATCCGATTCGTCGCGTAGATCGGAAATATCCGGAATCTTCTTCTCTTTCACCAGCATGGCTATATTCTCTACGAGGTTGGCTTTATTGACCTGATAAGGAAGTTCGGTTATAACGATAGCTTCGCGATTCCCCTTCATTTCCTCAATCTCGGCCCTGGCCTGGATCTTGACGGAGCCCCGGCCAGTTTCAAAATAATCCTTGATGCCCTGTCGCCCGCGGATGATGCCGGCGGTGGGGAAATCAGGTCCTTTAATAATTTTCATCAGCTCTTTGGTGTCGAGGTCCGGGTTATTTATAACGGCTATGGTGGCGTCGCACACCTCTCCCAGGTTGTGGGTGGGTATATTGGTAGCCATTCCCACAGCAATACCTGAGGATCCGTTCACCAGCAGGTTGGGGAGCTTGGCTGGCAGAACAGACGGCTCTTTCATTGAACCGTCGTAGTTAGGAACAAATTTTACCGTATCTTTTTCGATGTCGGCCAGAAGTTCGCCGGCAATTGCCGACAGCCTGGCCTCGGTGTACCTCATGGCCGCGGCGGGGTCGCCGTCCACAGAACCAAAATTGCCCTGTCCGTCCACCAGAGTATACCGGAGCGAGAACGGCTGGGCCATACGAACCATTGTGTCGTAGATGGCCGCATCGCCGTGCGGATGATATTTACCCATAACATCGCCGACAACGCGGGCTGATTTTTTATAGGGTTTGTTGTGCTGCAGGCCCATGTCATCCATCGTATAAAGAACGCGCCTGTGCACGGGTTTCAGGCCGTCGCGCACATCCGGAAGTGCCCTTCCCACGATAACGCTCATGGAGTATTCTATGTAGGAGGACTTCATTTCCTCGCTTATGTCCCTCTCTACAACGTTGGTGAAAATGTTTTCAACCGGCTGATCTTTTGGTTCCTTAGGTTCTGTCATAAATGCTCCGTAGTGTTAAATTTGATCCGCTTTTCACGCCTTCCCTCTTAGTCCGGGGTTTAATTAACTAAATATCCAGATTCCGGGCTTCAAGAGCGTTCTGCTCTATAAAAACCCTCCTGGGCTCAACTTTATCTCCCATAAGCGTGGTAAAAATGGCTTCAGCCTCGGCCGGATCCTGCAGCGATACTCTCAAAAGCCTGCGCTTTAACGGGTCCATTGTGGTTTCCCATAGCTGCTCAGGATTCATTTCGCCCAGACCTTTATACCTCTGTATATTGGCGCCGATGGAGCCGATGCGCATAACATTTTCCAACAGCCCCTTGAAGTCATAGGTCTTCATATTCGTCTTTTCTGTGGATATTTCAAATAAGAAGTTTTTTCTGTCTTCTTCCTGGCAGAAATGATCGGCGACCGAATAGCCGAGAGTTTTAAACTTGGTATTAAGGTTATTTATGCGGGTAAGCTCGCCCAGAGACTGAAATTCCGGACCCAGGCTCTCCGTTTCTATTCCTGATTCTCCCTCCGTGAGCTCTTTTGAAAGGGCCTCCTTCCGTTTAGCCGCGTAGTCGTTTGAATAACTCATCCATTCGTTCTCGGTAAAGAAATATCTGTAGGTCTCGGGAGAAGTTTCTATGCGGCACACCGGGATCTTCCCTTCGGAGGAGAATTTAAGGTAATCAGCCAGCGACAGATTTTTAGCTTCCATCTTTCTTATTACATTATCCAGCGAGATAGACAGGGCGAGCAGATCTCCCAGCTCTTTCCCCTCTATTTTCTTACCCTTATTGTTTTTGACAGTTACGCTGGCGATGGCTTCTTTCATAAGCCAGGCCTGAAGTTTTTCCTCATTGTCAAAATAGCTTTCAAATTTTCCTTTTTTGACTTTATAAAGCGGCGGCTGGGCTATGTAGATGTGACCACCCTCAATAAGAGGTCGCATCTGGCGGTAAAGAAACGTCAGCAGAAGTGTGCGTATATGCTGACCGTCAACGTCTGCATCCGCCATCAGGACTATCTTATGATACCGAAGCTTCTCAATATTAAAACCGTCTTCCCCTTCGCCTATTCCCGTGCCGATAGCTGAGATCAAGGTCCTTATCTGCTCACTGGAGATGATTTTAACCAGCTGGGATTTTTCCACATTTAAAATCTTTCCCCTCAGCGGCAGGATTGCCTGAAACACGCGGTCGCGTCCCTGTTTGGCCGAACCGCCGGCGGAATCGCCCTCAACTATAAATATTTCAGATTTTTTGGGATCTCTCTCCTGACAGTCGGCCAGCTTTCCGGGCAGCCCGGAATCGGTTAGAGAGCCTTTTCGGCGCGCAAGTTCTTTGGCTTTTCTGGCGGCCTCGCGCGCGTCCGCGGCGCCGATGGATTTCTGACAGATCGCCTTTGCTATAGAGGGGTGCTCTTCAAAAAAAACATTCAGCATCTCTCCGCCGATGGATTTAACAATACCCTCCACATCAGAATTTCCGAGCTTGGTTTTTGTCTGCCCTTCAAACTGGGGGTGGGGCAATTTAACGGATATAACGGTGGTCAACCCTTCTCTTACATCATCTCCGGTAACGGCATATTCTTTGTCTTTAAGAAGGGAATATTTTTTTATGTAATCGTTAATAACGCGGGTCAGCGCGGACCTGAAGCCCGACACGTGAGTTCCGCCCTCTATGGTCTTAATATTATTCACGAAGGAATAAACATTTTCGGAGTAGTCTCCGTTATACTGTATAGCCAGATCCAGCATTACATCCCCATCCACTTTGGATATAAAAATAGGATCTTCGTGCAGAACGGTTTTATTAGTATTGAGAAATTTAACAAATTGTTTAATCCCTCCCTCAAAAAAGAAGGTGTGTTTTTTATCATCTCTCTCATCTATAATGGTTATACGGGCGCCGGGATTAAGAAAAGCCAACTCTCTGAGGCGATTGGAAACGGTATCAAATGAAAATATTACGTCTCCAAAAACTTGGGTATCGGGTTTAAAGGTTACCTTTGTTCCGTGCTCTTTGGTTTCCCCGGTGCATTTGACATCAGCCCTGGGCTTGCCGCGCTGATATCCCTGACCCCAGGTCTTCCCTTCGCGGTAAACCTCCACCTCCATCCATTCGGAGAGAGCGTTAACCACCGACACACCGACGCCGTGCAACCCGCCGGACACCTTATAACCACCGCCGTCAAATTTACCTCCGGCGTGCAGAACGGTCAGCACTACTTCAAGCGCGGATTTTCCCTTTAACTTCGGGTCTTTCACCTCTTTCATCGGATCCACCGGTATGCCGCGCCCATTGTCGCTGACGGAACAAATATTATCTTCTTTCAGGACGACCTCTATAGTGTTGCAACCGCCGGCTAAAATTTCGTCTATTGAATTATCCACCACTTCATAAACCAGGTGATGAAGGCCGCTCACTCCGGTGGACCCTATATACATTGCCGGCCTTTTGCGCACAGCTTCAAGGCCTTCCAATACCTGTATTTGGGACGCGTCGTAATTTTCAGTTTTAGAGCTTGGTGTTTTGGTCATAATAGCTTCTCCTCAAAAGGTGTAAAAATTAAATATCCGCCGCCGTTTTTATTCCTTTCAGCCAGGGCTTTGAAAAATATTTATTAAGGCTGCGCAGTATTTGCTTAGACCTCATAACAAGTTCATTATAAGCCACTGAGGAATTTGTTTTAACAACTATATATCCTTTATTAACGCCAATCAATTCACAGTGGTCACCAAGCCGTCCTATCTCTTTTGCCCATACGGCGTCCAATATAACAAGCCTTTCCGGCACTATTCCTCCCAAGGACTTCCATGAATTTTTAACATACCCTATATTGGTCCAATTGGAGGTTTTTTTGGTTAAAAACATAGTTTTTATTGGATTCTGAGTGGCATTACAATATAAGTGAATTTATTATTGTCCGGTATTCTTACCATTACCGGGGTAGCCGGCGTATTAAAATCAAGTATAGCTTTGCCTTCGCCGGCGGTCTTAAGTATATCCAGAATAAATTTAGGATTAAAGCTGACCTGAAATTCCTTTCCAGTATAAGCCACTTCCATTTCATCTTCAAAATCCATGTTCTGGGAGGCTGAATTCACAACAATAATCCCTTTTTTAAAAGTATATTTAACAGCTCCTCCGCGTTCTGTTGAACAAACGGCGGCCCTTTTGGTAACGGCTACAAATTTAGGAATATCCGTCTCTATGGATATTTCCTTGGTTTTAGGGATAATTTGATCATACGCGGGAAAATTACCTTCTATCAGCCGGGATATAAAAACGGTTTTCTCAATTTTAAATCCTATTTGATTGGAGGAAAGGCCTACAATAATTTCTTCTTTATCCTCTAGTTCCGCCGCCTTTATAAATTTAACCAACTCATTTAATATTTTTGAAGGAACTATTACTTTGAAATCCTTTTTGCTTTTAACCTTATCGGTGGAAGCTAGTGCCAGACGGCGTCCATCCGTAGCTACTACCGAAAAAAGGTCTTTTTCATATTTCCATAACAGTCCGTTTAAAAAATGTCTGTCGTCTTCCGTGGAGGCGGAAAAAATAGTCCCGCTTATCATCGCCGCCAGCGTACCGGCGGGAACCCTGAAAGAGTTTGTTTCGTCCAGATCGGGAATTACGGGATAATCTGTTTTTGGCGCCCCGCTTATTTTAAATTTAGATTTTCCGCTGTTTATTAATATTCTGTTCGATTCGTCCGCAGATATATTAACTTCCGCTCCCTCCGCCAGATTCTGTATAACCTCCATAAACTTCTTTACGGGAACAGTAATGCTGCCGGCAGTTTTAATATCGACGTTTATGTGGTGCTTAACTGCCATTTCTAGATCAGTAAAAACAACTTTTAATCCAGAATCCTCTGTTTCCATCAAAAAATTCTGTAGGATGGGAATTGTTCCGGTTTTTGAAGACGTTCCGGCCTGGATGGTTTGAATGCCCTTTATTAAATTGTCCCTATTACCAGTTATTTTCATCGTATTCTCCATCTATAAGAGAGGCTGTGCATAATGTTAGTACTGTTAGTAGCATTTGGAAAAATTATCAACAGACACTTAAAAATAACCGAGCATCCCCAGAAAAAAACATCTTTTTCAGGGCTTTACAGAGTTATTAACAGCTTTTATCTTAGATATCAACTGATTTATAACCTCGTTAAAATACGGGTCCGTGTGCACAAGCTGCTTTATTTTATCCCGCGCGAACATAACCGTGGTGTGATCCCTGTTGAAAGCGGCGCCGATTTCGGGCAAAGACATTTCAGTAAGGTCGCAGGCAAGGAACATGGCTATCTGGCGCGGGAAAGCGATGGCCTCGGTTTTGCGAGGGGACTTAAAATCCTTTCTATCCATGCCGTATTTGTCGGCCACCACTGTTTTGATGGTATCTATGTGAATGTTGTTTTCTTCCTGATCACCAGGGGCCATGTGATCTTTTATAATTTCCTTTACTATATCTATTGTTGGCTGAGTGCTCATGTTTGCACAGTAATTCCCCACGGTTATAAGGCAGCCTTCAAGCTCTCTGATGTTCTTTTTTACTTTTTCCGCGATAAAAGTAATAACTTCGTCCGGAATAACGAAGTTGTGAAGCTCTTTTTTCTGCCGCAGGATGGCAATGCGGGTTTCCACATCAGGAATTTTTATATCAACCGCCAGGCCGGAAAGGAAGCGTGATACCAGGCGCTGGCTGAGAGCCAGTTCTTTAGGAGGCCGGTCCGAGGTTACCACAATCTGTTTTTTCGATTCAAAAAGGGAATTAAAAGTATTAAAAAATTCTTCTTCACTGCGGTCCTTGCCTATAAGGAACTGTATATCGTCCAAAAGAAGGCAATCCAGGCGGCGATACTTCTTGCGGAAAGCTTCAGGGGTTTTATTCTGCAGTGTTTCTATATACTCATTCACAAAATTTTCGCTGGCAGTATATATAATACGGGCAGACGGATTGGTTTTAAGCATCTCGTTGGCGATGCCGTGCAGTAAATGTGTTTTTCCCAGTCCGGGCGCGCTATATATAAAGAAAGGGTTGGATTTGCCAGGGCTCCGCGATACGCCCACGGCGGAAGCATAGGCGAATCTGTTGGAGGCGCCCTCTATAAAAGTCTCAAAAGTATAGTTAGGATTAAATGCTAAAGTCGGAGGCTGTCCCGCGCCGGGGGTGCGGTTGTGGGTCTCTTCCCGAACAATCTCAATTTTTGGCGCGGGCTTGGGCTCACTTGACGCTAGGGAGAGGGAATAGTTTATAGAGAAGTTTTTACCGGTAGAGAATAGCGCCGCTTTTATTATCTTTTCCTCATAGCGCTCTTTAACAGTTTTATATATGACGGGATCCGGGACTTCTAATTTAATTATATCTCCGTCCATGACCAGTGGTTTTATGGGTCTAAGCCAAAGGTCCACCGCCTCAAGGCCTATGTCGCCTTCAAGTTTTTTTAAGATATTATGCCAGACTTCTTTGATTTCTGTAGAGTTATCCACAACCTATCCACACCTGTTAGTAAATTATGTCAAAACTCAAAAAGTGTTTAAAAAATAAGTGTTTTTTTTGTTAATAACTATTTTTTAAATTTTTAATAAACAAGCTGCCATGGGAAGATGTTAAATAAATGTAAAATACTGACAGCCAGAATATAACTCTTAATAATGGTATTTTTTTTAGGGCAAAAAGTCAACACCCAAGTAGTAGAAAATGAGAAGAATAATTATTAATTTAATTATAAGGGACCGGGGGCCTTTAGCCTGTCCAAGTCTTCAATCAGAGGCCTTTACTCCGATTTTAACCTTCCTGAAGCGTGAGGGGCTGTTGCCGTGGCACATCATGGCCGTCTGAGGCGGTTGACCCTTTCCGCAGTTGGCCACTCCCCATAGACGCCATGAATTCTCATCCGCGATGGCGTCGCATGAATTCCAGAATTCAGGGGTGATACCTTGGTAAGTGGGGTTTTTTACCATCGTGGTTTTTTTGCCGTTCTTCACCAGCCAGCCTATCTCGCAGCCGAACTGAAAATTCAGTCTCTTCTGATCGATGCTCCAGGATTTATTATTCTCCATAATTATCCCGTCTTTTGTGTCCTTTATTAAATCCGAATAAGAAATTGTTCCAGGCATAAGACTGAGATTGCAAATTCTGGTTATAGGTATATTGCTATATCCGTCGGCCCGGCAGGAGCCCTGACTGCGGTTTTGGCCGATGCGACCCGCGAATTCCCGGTTGGTCATATATCCGCTCAATATTCCATCCTTAACGATATGCCAGCGCTGGGCTTTAACCGCGTCGTCGTCGTAACCGGCGGTCGCCAGGCCTCCGGGCAGGGTGGCGTCGGCCACCAGATTGACTATTGGTGATGCGTAGCGGAATTTGCCGAGCTTCTCGATGGTGGCGAAGCTTGAGCCGGCGTAAGATTCTTCGTACCCCAGCACGCGGTCAAGTTCTGAGGCGTGTCCAACGGATTCGTGAATCTGCAGGGCCAGTTGGTTGCCGGAGATTATCAGGTCTTTTTCCCCGCTTGGGCAGGACGGGGCTGACAAGAGAGCGACAGCTTCACAGCGGACGCGCTCGGCGTTTTCCGCGAGGTTCAGGCTATTTATGAGTTCATACCCCATAGACAGCGTCTGGCCGCCGTGAGTGGAGGGGTAAGAACGGACCTGGGCCGAGCCTTTGTCCACAGCGAGGGAGAGGTAGCCGGCGCCGCTTGAAAGAAGCACCTGCTCTATCCTTGACCCTTCAGTAGTCATGTGCCACTGGTGTTCTCTGATGAAATTCATACCTGAGACCGCGGAGCGGATCCTGGTATCTTTTCTCAGTATCTTATCCACGGCGAAAAGCAGATCCAGCTTTTTTTCCGCGGCAATGGAGAAAGGATCTATGATGAACGGGGTTTGCCAGAAGTCCTGATAGGCGGGTTCGGGGGCCAGGCGCACTTTTTTATCTTTCAGGGTGGAGCTGGCTTTGGCGATATCCAGAGCGAGCTTCGTCACGCGCTCTACCTCACGGGAGGTCATGCCGTCGCTTGACGCAAAGCCCCACGCGCCGTTAAAAAGGACGCGAACGCCGAAGCCCAGTGTAACGGAGTCATTAATGGCGCCAAGCTCACCATTCTTAACATTCAGGGTCTGGCGTCTGGTTTCTATTATTCGGATGTCGCCGAAATCAGCTTTGTGCTTATCCGCTATCTCAATGGCTTTTTTAGCGAAACCAAACATAAGGGCTCCTTAATAGTGATTAGTGCATAGTGGCGAGTGGTTAGTATAGGGCGCGGAGTTTAATAGCAGAATATTATTTTTTCACTGACCATCGTCCAGTGCTTTCAGAATTCTGTCGAGGACGAAAAATTAAAACCCCGGATTTTTAGAGCGGGAGAGGATACCCGGCCCCAGGACAGGCAGGCCTCCGGTCTATCGCCCACAGCCTCTACCCTTTTGAAGGCGGCCACGGCGCTTTCCGTGAAGCGCATATTCTTTACAGGGTGGGTCACGCGGCCGTTCTCTATCATAAAAGTTCCGTTTCTGGTCATGCCGGTTATCTCCACAGGCAGAGGTTTGAGAAGGTTTGTATAATGAAAATTTGTGATGAGCACGCCTTTTTTCGTGCTTTTTATCATCTCATCCATGGAAACTGATCCTTTGGCCAGTGAAAGGTTCATGGGTATAGGGCCGGAAGTATTGGGCATGGGCAGTGCGTGGCCGGTGGTTGTCGTCCCGGCCAGTGCGGCGGTTTTCCTGTCGTGCACTATGGCCCGCGCGACGCCTCTGTCGATCAGCGTTACTTTTCTTCTGGGCTGTCCTTCATAATCAAAAGGCATACCCGCGCTCGGACCGTCAAGGGCGTTATCCTCAAGGGTTATTTCAGAACTCATTATCTTTTTCCCGAGCTTGTCGGCCACGAAGCTTTGTCCTTCCTGGCAGAACTGCGCGCCGAAACCATAGATGCCAAGATAAAACATCAGGTCCGCCGCCGCCGCCGGTTCCAATATCACCGTGTAACGCCCGGGTTTTATGGTTATAGGGTTTCTTGAAAGCCGGGCTTTCTCCAGAGCAATCCGGTCAACACGCCCAAAATCTATTTTGCTTGCGTCAGCCTCCAGTGCCTCCGCCCAGCCGAAACCATCCTTGTCGCGGACGGTAACGCCGTATACCGCGTAGCTTTCCTTGTAAAAAGTGTTCACCCCCAGGCTGTTGGCGACAGTGGTGGCCACGGCTCCATTCTCATAGGTGCCATAGGCCGTCGCGCCGGCTTTTTTGCATTTTTTTATCAATGAGGAAACCCGCTCCGCCCGCTCGCCAGGAGTCATGGCGGCCGTGCCTGGGAAGAAAAGGTTTTTACTTGCCGATATCGGGACCGGGGTTGAAAAAGGCAGAAGGCGCGTATCTTTTTTCTGGGTCCTTAGAGAGCAGAGAGCGGCTGCGAAAGCCGTCTTAAGAGCGGCTTCTGAAAATTGGTTCAGGGAGAACCTTGTCATGCGGCCGCGGTCCATCAAGCGTACCGAAATATCGGTGGAGGTGTTTGCGACATTCTGCGAAATAACGTTATTTGCGAAGCGTGTCAAAGCCGAATCAGCGGAGGTTATAATTGCTTCCGTCCGGCAGCGTCCCCCTATACGCATTATTCTTTCGCAAATAGTTTTATGATCTTGCATTTGGTATAGGCCTCCCCTCTGCCCTAAACCCTGTACCCTGGTTTTTATAACGGCTTTTGTTCGGTGTCCGGCAGGAGCGGAGGAGGGAGAGCGGTCTTATGTCCGCGCCTGTGTTTTTTTTCTCCCTGCCTGGGAGCGGCCGGAAGAGCCGCGGAATCCACGGGTGGGGTCGGTACTTTCAGGAAAAGAGAGGGGTTTGAATCCCCAGCGTCAAGCCATTTGCGCAGCAACTCCTCGCTTGTAACGGCAAAAGCTTCCGGCAGTGAGAAAACAGAGAGGCTGTTTTTTTTAGCTTTTATTGACACCTCATCGGCGGCTTTGGGTGAAGAGAGGTTTAACCCGTCCAACAGCCTGAGGTTGTTCTGGGTCAGGCCCAATATATAAATTGAGCCATCCTGATTCATCCCGAGCGCGACGGTCTTCTCGGTTACCGAATCGAAGGTTTGAGAAAGATACGCGGTTTTTACTCCCGGGGAAAGGTGGTTTAAAAGGAGGACTTTCTTAGCGCCAGTGTAGAAGGCTAATCGAAACGCATCGGTGAGCCGGCCCCCCAAATCCCCTCCTTTTGCCTCAAGAAAGCCCGGGTCGTCGCCGTCTAACCAAGTCAGATCCTGGTGTCGTGGCGACTTTGCGAAAGAAAGGAAAAGTGTCGCGGCGGAGAAGCTTTTGGCCAGCTTATAAGCGGTTTGAAGAAGATCGAGGTTTATATGAGCGGCGCGCTCCACCCCGAAAGCCGCAACGAGCTCCGGATTGATGTTTTCCGGGTCCGGGGCCTCTATCAGAAGAATTATACAGTTGTCTCGTTTATTGCTCATGGTTACAATGGAATTGAGAATGCGATTCAAAGTATATTATACTACATTGAATTGACGCGGGGTCGCATGAAGGGTGAAGGGCGCTCTTAAATCTCGGTGCGCGCCGGCTGGCGGAAGAATGAAAGAAAACAGGAAAATAATAATATACGGCGGCACTTTCGACCCTCCTCATAAAGGTCATTTCGCGCTTATAAAGGCGGCCTTAAAAATGCTGAACCCCTCCGTTATTTATGTGGTGCCGGGTTTTCGCTCTCCGTTCAAGGAAACGCCTTGCGCCCCGTTTAAGGACCGCGCCGAGATGCTGCGCGCCGGGCTTAAAGCCGCGGGCCTTGGGCGGGGGACGCGCGTGAAAATTCACCCGTACGAGTTTAAGCGCGGCCGCCTTACTTATACCTGGCAGACGGCGGAATTTTTCAGGAAGACACATCCCGGCGCGGAACTTTATTTGCTGATGGGCTCCGATTGTCTTGAAACCTTTCACCGCTGGAAAAATTACCGTCGTATTCTCGATTCAGCCCGGCTGGTGGTGGGGGCGCGAGACGGGTTCACGCTAAAAAATCCGCGCGGCCTGCCGTATATAAAGCTCAAAGGCCGCTTTCCGCTTATAGCGTCCGCCGAGCTTAAGGTCAGGCTTTTTTACGGGCAGGTTCAGTCTGGCCTGAGCAAAAGCGTTTCTGAGTATATAACCCGGCGCGGTCTTTATCTCACCGGGCAGCGCAGCAGAGCCGCTAAACTTATGACGGCGCAGCGCTTTGTTCATACTATCGCTGTTACTAGGCTCGCGCTGGCCCTGGCCGTTAAGTATGGGGCCGACACAAAGCGAACGGCCCTTGCTGGCCTGTTGCACGACATAGCCCGGGACCGTACCCCGCAATATCTGGCGGCTTACGCTGTCAGGAACCGGCTAACTGCGCCGGCTTTAAAAGAAACGCTAAGCGAGGCTCCAATCCTGCTCCACGCGTATGCCGGCGCCGATATGGCGGAGAAGAGATTCGGCGTGAAAGACAGAGAAGTCCTTAGCGCGATACGAAATCACACCCTTGGTTCACCTATCCCAGGGCTGATTGATAAAATATTATATGTGGCAGATCTGGCGGCCGAAGGCCGGGATTTCCCCGAGGCCGCTGTGGTCAGAAAGCTGGCTTTTCGGGAATTGGGCGCGGCGTACGCGGCCGCTAATTATGTTAAACTTGTCTATGCTTTCAGGACCGGAAAATGGATTCACCCCGAAAGTGTCAAAGTATGGAACAAGCTGTCAGAAAAAAACAACTGATAATCTTGGCGGCGGGCGGACTTATAACGTTCTCCCTTATGGTCGCTCATTACCTTTCCCCGATATCCCGTAGACTGTCCTCCAACTCAAAAGTGGAACTGGTTATGTTGAACAAAGAACACCCGATGCTTTTTATTTATAATTCTTTTTCAAAAACTGTTGACGCCGTGAAGCTGCCGGGCAAATCCGCGCGCGGCGGTTCGGCGTATCAGCGCGCCAGCGATGTTTTAAAAGATTTCTCCCGCAACGGGGCATCGGAACCGGCCTATATAGAGGTCCAGTCTCCGGACATGGCCGCTTTTGAATACATGATTAACAACTGGCGGGCGTGTCCGGCGTCCCTAAGCCCGCTGGTCCGCTATCTGCGGGAGCTAAGGCAAAATGACGCCACAAATCTTTCCATGCATGACATAGCGCTGCTCACTCTGGAACTGGCGCGCATGAATTCGTCCAATTTTGTTAAAGAGGAATTTAATAAGGCCCGATCCTCCGACGCCGCTCTGGCCGCGGAAACCGCGGCGGAAACTCCGGATGCCCCCGCGGTTTTGAGGCTTGAGGTTATGAACGCATCAGGCAGGAAAGATCTGGCTGGCGCGGTCACGAAGTTCCTGCGCGACAAAGGTTTTGACGTTATTAATTTCGGCACTTACGGTAGCATAGAGACGCAGACAAAAATCGTAAATTGTTCCGACAATATAAAAGCGGCTCACGCTGTCAGGGAGGCCCTTGATCTGGGCGGGCTGGAGATATATTCAAAGTTCGATAAACGCGCCATCGCACAGATAAAGATAATACTCGGCGCGGATTTTGACTATTCCAAGATGGAAAAAATAAATAGGGGGATGAGATGATTGATCTGATAACGATACTTAAGAGCGCCGTCGCGCTTGGAGCCAGCGATATTCATATCTGCGTGGGGAAGCCCCCCATGATGAGACTGAACGGGGAGATAGTCCCGGTGGGCGCCACGATGCCGGTGCTTACAGCGGAGGACACTAAATCGCTGGTTTACTCCACGCTTTACGATGAACAGCGCGCCAAATTTGAGGCGAACTGGGAACTGGACTGCTCTTTCGCCATTACGGGCCTTTCCCGTTTCCGTCTCAATGTGTTGGTTGCACGCAATGGTGTGGAGGCGGTTATGCGCGTTATCCCTTCCATTATTCCCACTCCTGAGCAGCTGGGGCTTAATGCCACCATCGTGGGACTTTCCACTCTGCACAAGGGTCTGGTGCTGGTGACCGGTCCGACCGGATCGGGGAAATCCACCACGCTGGCCGCCGTTCTGGACCTTATAAACCAGAAAAAGCGGGGACACATGCTTACCATCGAGGATCCAATAGAATTCACTTACGAGGCCAAAAGTTGCGTAGTGCGCCAGCGCGAGATCGGTCAGCATACCAAGTCTTTTAGCAACGCGCTGAGAGCCGCGCTGCGCGAGGACCCCAATGTCATACTGGTCGGAGAAATGCGCGACCTTGAAACAATCCAATTAACCATAACGGCGGCCGAGACCGGGCATTTAACTTTCGCCACCCTGCATACGCAGGACGCGCCTTCCACCGTTGACCGCGTCATAGATGTGTTTCCCCCGCACCAGCAGACGCAGGTGCGCGTCCAGCTGGCCAGCGCGCTTCAGGCCGTGGTTTCCCAAATTCTATTGCCAAGAAAGGATGGAAAGGGACGCGTGGCGGCGCGCGAGATAATGATCATGACTCCCGCCATCTCCAACCTTATACGCGAAGGCAAGACCCATATGATCTACAGCGCTATAGAGACCGGCGCCCGGAGCGGCATGATCTCCATGGATAAGGCGCTTATAAACCTGGTGAAGGAGAACCAGGTGGCGTTTGATGTAGCTCTTGCCAAGGCGCACGACCAGGATACGTTTAAGAAACTCTGCGCGGAGTAAAACGATAATAGTTTTGGAAAAGGGAGAAATATGGATAATGAAATAGAAGCTCTCAGGGCTGTGCCGCTCTTTAAGAATTTTTCCGACCGCATGCTTGGAGAATTCGGAGGTGCTTTTAAACGCTCTTCCTTCAAGGGCGGCGATATCATATTTAAGGAAAAAAGTGCCGGTGACACTCTTTTTATCCTTGTCGCCGGGCAGGTTGTAATTGAAAAAGGTTTAGACGAGACCGGGCGTAATTTCAAGCCTCTGGCCATCCTGTCAAACGGAGAGTTTTTCGGCGAGATGGCGCTGCTGGAGGGGGCGGTTCGGTTCGCCCAGGCCCGCGCGGAAAAAGATTCCTCAGTTTACGAGATAAGGCGCGCTGAATTCTTCAAATTCGTCACGGAACACCCGGAAAACGGAAGCGCCATCTTCACGGAAATAGTAAAAGTCATATCCAAAAGGCTGCAGCACACGTCAAGCGAACTGACCATGTTGTTTGACATGAGTAATCTGGTAATGCAGGAATATAAATCTCCCGCTGAGTTCATTAAAAAAACGGTGGAGGAGATCCGCATTTATTTTGACGGAGTTTGGAACTTCAACGGGTACGCTTATAATCAATTCAATGAAGAGTTTGAGGCCGTGGTTTCTTTGGAAAGGTTTACACAGGGCCCCTTGGCCAAAGAGGCGAAAGGGGACCTCCGGAGCAGTTGGCTGAACGACTCCTCTTACATTATGGTTTTTCATGCGCACGGTAAACGGGCCGGCTACATAATATTCTCCAGATCAGAGGGGATTTCTGACTACGAAAAGAACAATCTTGCCACTATATTTAATACAATATCATCCATAATGGGCTCCGCCATAGAAAATATAGAACACAGGATGGAAGCTGCGCTCCTGCTGAAACTTAAAACGCAGAAATATAACATATGAAAGACAATAAAAACGAATTCAAGAACATCGCTATTACCGTCGCCAGACTGGCGGACGCAAAGAAAGCCGAGGCCGTGGCCGTATACGATATGGCCGGCCGCTCGGAACTCGCCGATTATGTTGTGGTGGTAACGGTTGACAACCCGACGCAACTTGACGCCGTGGACGACGAAATATCCATAAATCTGAAAAAAGAAGGATTCTACGCTATTTATCGGGACGGCATGAAGTCCAAGAACTGGAAGGTTCTGGATTACGGCGGCATCATCGTGCACATCTTTGAAAAGCAGGCCAGAGAATTTTATTCTTTCGATAAGGTATACGCCGGCTACAGCGCCATTAAATGGGAAGAAAAAGTAGCCGCGCAGACGCACGGCGGCAAAACAGCGCGGCAGCAAGACAGCGCGGCAGTGAAAGTGGCGCGGAAATCCGTTCAGAAAAAAGCCCCGGTGGCGGCGAAAAAAGCCAAAGCTGCTCCTGTAAAATCTAAAAAAATAGCGGCCAAAAAAACTCCGACAAAAAAAACGGCTGCCAAAAAAGCCGTTAAGAAGGCCCCGGCCCGGAAGGCCGCTTCCCAAAAAGCCGCCAAGAAAAAAGTTTCTAAAAAGAAAAAATAATGAAACTCTCCGAGCTTGAAGAGAAGCTGAAGGCTGTGGCTAAGGACGCTTTCAGCCTTGACGACGGGCAATTGAAGAATTTCTCCGTTTCCGTCCCACCTCCGCACATAAAGGGTGACCTTTCCCTGGCCTGGCCCATTGCCGCAGCGAAGGCCCTTAAAAAACCGCCGTTAAAAATAGCCGAGGAGCTTAAAGCGGCGCTTGCCGATAAATACGACGCCGCGGTGCTGCCCCCCGGGTTTGTTAACATCAGCCTGAGGGATAAATCCCTGCTGGATGATACGGGCCGGATACTATCGGAGGATTCCTATTTCGCGAATCCCGTCCACGCCGCCGAAAAAGTAAATATTGAATTTGTTTCAGCCAATCCCACCGGACCGATGCACCTGGCTTCCGGGCGCGGCGCCACGCTGGGCGATTCGCTCTCCCGTATCATGCGGTTTTTAGGGTATCAGGTGAAAGAAGAATTTTATGTCAATAATGTCGGCAGGCAAGTTTTGCTGCTGGGGCAGTCTCTTAAAGCCAGGTACCAGGGGCAGAACCCGCCGGAAGACGGCTATCAGGGCGAGTATCTTAAAGAGATGGCCGTCGCGCTGCCTTCGGAAGCCGCCGGGTGGAGCGACAAGCAGTTTTCTGAATTTGCCGTGAGGGAAATGCTTATCCTTCACAAGGCGGATATGAAAGCTTTCGGCGTGGAGTTTGACAGATGGTTCCTGGAATCCGAGCTGCACGAGGCCGGCGGCCCAGAAAAAGCTCTGGAAGAACTGAAGAAACGCGGCATGACTTATGAAAAAGAGGGCGCGCTTTGGCTCGGCACCTCCTCGGTGATGGATTCTGACGACAAAGACCGCGTGCTGGTTAAGTCTGACGGCCATAACACATATTTCCTGAACGATATAGCCTATCATCTGAACAAGATCGATAGGGGCTTTACGAAAATAGTCGATATCTGGGGAGCGGATCATCACGGCCATGTGCCCAGGATGGAGGCCGCTGTTTCAGCCCTAGGGCATGACAAAGAACTATTTAAAATAATTATTCATCAGCAGGTGCTTTTAAAGCGCGGCATGGAACTTGTAAAGATGTCAAAACGCGCGGGGGATTTTATTTCCCTGAAGGAGCTTGTGGACGAGGTGGGGTCTGACGCCTGTCGTTTCTTCTTCGCGATGCACAGTCCCAATTCCCATATGACCTTTGACATAGACCTGGCCAAAAAGAAATCTAACGATAACCCGGTGTTCTATGTGCAATATGTGCATGCCCGGATCTGCTCTATCTTTAACAACGCCGCCGACAAGGGCGTTGACCCGGCGCGGGTGTATGACCCGGCGCTGATAAAGCCCAACCCCGAAGAGCGGTCTCTTATGATTAAACTGTTATGGTTGGAAAAAGTCCTTGAGACCTGCGTGCGCGATTCCTCTCCGCACCAGCTGACAGTTTATTTAAGCGAGCTGTCGGCCATGTTCCACTCTTTTTACGACCAGCATAAGGTTCTCGATGCGGCCGAGCCGGAAACCACGGCTTTCCGCCTGTTTTTGCTTAAAGCCGTGCAGCGCGTAATCGGCCGTGGGCTGGGGCTGCTTGGCGTCTCCGCTCCTGAAAAAATGTAAACAAAGGAACATAATAAAAGCAAAAAGCCGCGTCCGTAGCGGCTTTTTTTTATTGTGGCGGCTGCTATGCGGGTGGAAAGGCTCAACTGGGACTTTTGGGCTACTTTTCGCCGGCCAATAGGAAGAGATAGTCGGAAAGACGGTTCAGGTAAACGGCCGCGGGGGCGGAGTTTGTTTCCCAGAGCGAGATCTCGCAGCTCCGCGCTTTTGTCCGGGCAAGATGGATAAGGACTTCGGTTTCAGTCCGGCCCGGCAGTATGAATTTAAGGGGCGGTTTTGCGGCGGAAGAAAGCTTGTCTATCCTGGTTTCTAGATAAGCGGTCTCTGTTTTAAGTTTCGCCGCAAAATTAATACCGGCCGCGTGTGAGCCGACTGTTAAAAGGGCTTGCTGCATTCTGTGAAATTCCGCCGCGCCCTTTTTGCCGGACAGCTTAACCTTCACGAGACCTAATAACGCGCCTAGCTCGTCTATAAGGCCAAGGGCCTTTATCCGCTTATCGGTTTTTTTTACCCGCTTTCCAGTAGGCAGGTCGGTCATCCCGGTATCGCCGCGCCCCATCACAGGTTTAAATTTTGTCATATAAAGGCTTATGTCCGTTCGACGCGCAGATCTTAAAATTGTCTAATTTTTCAGTCACAAATGACAGTATTTCCTTCGGCAGATCTCCGGCGGAGGCGATTAAAAGCTCGCTGACGCCCTTCGGGTCAAACAAGCCGTCCTGCACCAGTATCGGGGATGATTTATGCGCGCCACTGGCTCCTTCCCCGTCGTCTATACCCGAGTGAGAGTAACTCTGCACCTTTGTCCAGGTGAGCGCGCGAGGATTGACTTCCAGGTCATAGCAGAGCTGGAAACCCCATATTGATTTGTCTGTATCCTGCCAGACGATAAGGTCAAAGAAAGAGTCGGAAAACCATCGGCGCGGCGGGTCGCCTTTGATCTGGCGGACATTTTTAGTTTCCATGAGCATGCGGATATTTTACAAATATTTAGGGGTTCACGCGGCCCACCATGTTTGGCGCGGTGTCACGCGAGGTGGAGCGGCGCTGGAGGAATACTTGCTATAATTTGTTTATAAAGGAGATATCATGAAAGAAAAAATTGCCAAAGTTATTGAGAAAATAAAACCCATGCTCGAGGCGGACGGCGGCTCTATCGAGCTGCTGGGAGTGGATGAAAAGAGCGGCATCGTGAAAGTGCGGCTTACCGGAGCCTGCGGCTGCTGCCCGCATGCCACCATGACCCTTAAGAATGTTGTGGAGCGCATGATAAAGGAAGAAGTCCCCCAAGTCAAAGAAATTGTTGTCGGCTGATAGATAACAACAGGTAACATTACGGCATTAATAAATCTCCACTCCCATTCCAGGTGTTCGGATGGCACGCTAACGCCCCGTGAACTGGCGGATGCTGTTTCAAAAGCCAAGATAGGATATTTCTCGCTCACCGACCATGACATTTCTCTGGGCTGGGAGGAGATTGAGCCACACTTGAAAGAGCTCGGTATCCATTATCTTTACGGCATAGAGCTCAGCACCACGCTCCACGATAATCTTCATATACTTGGTTACGGCCTGAACCTGAAAGACCCCGTATTTCTGGCCAAGCTTGAGGATTTTCGCGCCCGCCGTATTGAGCGGCTTAAAAAGATCCTCGCTCTGCTCAAGGAGCAGGGCGTGGATGTTTCTTTCGATGAGCTTAATACATCCTCCGGACATTCCTACGGGCGGCCGCATATCGCAGACCTGATGAAAAGCAAAGGGTTCGTTAAGACGCGTCAGAAAGCTTTTGAAAAATACATAGCCTATGGGAAGCCAGCCTACTCACCACCACGCGGCCCTGATATTGAAGAGGCCATAAAGACCATAAAAAATGCCGGCGGAATAGCGGTGCTGGCGCACCCCGGAGTTGTTTATAATATACTCGAGCTGGGCAAGTGGAAAGACATGGGTTTGGACGGGATAGAGGCTTTTTATCCGGCCCACACCAATGTTCTTACGCGGGAGTTTCTTGCTCTTGCTAAAGCGCACGGACTTCTGGTCACTGCCGGCACCGATTACCACGGTCCCGATTCGGGGCGCGGCGAACTGTACGGCTTTGAATTCCATGATGAATTCTTCGAGCCGCTGAAAGGAATGTTCTTGTGAAAATAATATCGCATCGCGGCGCTTCCGGCTACGCGCCGGAAAACACCATCTCAGCGTTTGATCTTGCCCTGAAGATGGGCTCAAAGGCCTTTGAGTTTGATGTGCATATGACCAAAGATAAAAAACTGGTCGTGCACCACGATTATGACCTTAAACTCACCGCGGGAAACCACGCTAAGATCGCGGACCTTGATTACGCCGCCCTGAAAAAGATAAATGTCGGAAATAAATTCGGCTTTCCCGTGGAGCGCGTCCCGCTCCTTGAGGAGATAGTAAATCTTATTGCCCCGAAGGCCGAGTGGATAAACTTTGAGCTCAAGAATGATCTGAACGTTTATCCGGGTCTTGAGGAAGCGGTGCTTAACTTTGTCCGCCAGCGCCACGGCCTGTCGGAAAAAGCCCTGTTCTCCAGCTTTGATTATGGGACGCTAAAGCGTTTGCGGGCTTTGGATAAATTTATCAAATTGGGATATCTGGGCCATCGTCTCGCGACTTTACTATTGCTGCCCGCCATTGTCAGGGCTAAAGCGGTGGGGGCGGTAAATTTTCACATATCCCTGCGTATTGCCGTCGCGCTCAATGTCGCCCTGCTCCGCAAGGCGGGTTTTAGCGTATGCGTCTACACCGTAAATAAAAAAACCGACGCCCTGCGGATGCAGAAAATCGGCGTGGACGGTATTTTCTCTAATTATCCGGATATACTGCAGAAATAATATGGAAGCGATGTTGAAAGAGGAAATCAAAAGGTTATCGGGTAAGGGCCTTCGGGAGAACTGCCTGGCAAGGGGGCTTCCGGCCGTGGCCGCGCTGACCGAAAAGATAAATCGGCTTAAGAAGAAGAAAAACGCTGTTATTTGCGCCCATGTGTATCAGACCCCGGATATCATCTGCGGCGTCGGCGATATTATCGGGGACTCTTATAAGCTGGCGGATGATTCCCGCAATACGGACGCGGATATTATAATTTTTTGCGGCGTCCGCTTTATGGGCGAGACCGCCAAGATCCTTAATCCCTCTAAAAAAGTGTACATCCCCTCCCGGAACTCCGGCTGCTCCTTGAGCGAAAGCGTTACCGCTGAAGACGTGCGTAAATTAAAAGCCAGGTATCCCGGTCTGCCGGTGGTAACTTATATAAACACCTCGGCCGAAGTGAAAGCCGAATCGGATTGCGTAGTGACCAGCGCGAACGCTGAAAAGATATTGCGCCAGCTTTATCGGAAGAATGAAAAGATAATTTTCATACCCGACCGTTTTATGGGCGCAAATCTGGCCAAGGTCCTGGATAAAACTTCCGGCAAAGATATTATCTTATGGCAGGGTTCATGCGTAGTGCACGATAAATTTAACGCGGCGGTTATAGGGGTTTACCGGAAAAACCACCCGGGGCTGGCGGTTCTGGCGCATGCCGAGTGTCCCTCGGATATAATTAACGCCGTGGATTTTATGGGCGGGACCGGAGACATGCTGCATTACATAGAGAACACGAACGCGGCGGCCTATCTGCTGGTTACGGAATGCGGTTTCGGAGAGCTGGCGCGTATCCGATTCCCGCAAAAGAATTTTATAGCGATGTGCAGATTATGTCCATACATGAAGTCTATCACGCTGGAAAGTATCCTGGACGCTCTGGAAAACCCGAGGCCGGAACTGGAAGTGACAGTCCCCCCCGAAACAGCCGTCCGCGCCCAAAAAGCCATAGAAAAAATGTTCGAACTCGCCGAGTAGTAAGATCCAAAGATACGGGGACAGCTGTCCCCGGAAACCTTTTAATAAATTATTTCTACTCTCTTTCTGGTCGTCTGCGCCGCCCCATCCTTCTGATTGAGATATAATCTTGCCGTCCTGTAAAAAGTAAA
>JBAXKK010000006.1:0-51655 GCA_037137395.1 Elusimicrobiota bacterium | reverse complement strand
GCCAATACCGCTACCCTGTGCAGGAGATAACACTTGAGATACCGGCCGGGAAACTGCACTCAAAAAACGATCCCCTTCCCGCCAGAGCACGCGCTGAACTCCGGGAAGAAACCGGATATACGGCGGCCAGGCTGGAGAAATTATCGGCTTTCTGGCCCACTTCGGCTTTTTCAAACGAAGTCCTGCATGTTTATCTGGCGACCGGCCTCAAAGCCGGCAAGGCGGCTCCGGATGAAGACGAATTTATAAATGTGGAGCACATAGCGTTCAAAAAGGCCGTCAGCCTGATTAAAACCGGCAAAATTAAGGACGCAAAAACAATCATAGCGATACAGGCCTTCGCGCTGCGAAACAGCTCGAAGGTAAAGGAGAACTGATTATGCCTTTTAACGAAACAGATACTTTGGCGGTAAACGCTATCAGGGCGCTGGCCATTGATATGGTGGAGAAAGCAAATTCCGGCCATCCCGGACTGCCGCTGGGTCTGGCGCCGGCCGCCTACGCTTTATGGAGCCGCCACCTCAAACATAACCCCGCTAATCCGGAGTGGCTGAACCGGGATCGCTTCGTGCTGTCCGCCGGACACGGCTCGGCCATGCTTTACGCCATGCTGCACCTTTTCGGCTATGGTCTCTCTATGGACGAGCTAAAACGCTTCCGTCAACTCGGCAGCAAAACCCCGGGGCATCCGGAATACGGGGACACTAAGGGCGTGGAAACAACCTCCGGCCCGCTGGGCCAGGGCTTCGGCAACGCGGTGGGCATGGCGCTGGCTGAAAAACATCTTTCATCCGTCTTCAACACTCCCGAGCTGCCTCTGATAGACCATCACACCTATGTCTTCGCCGGCGACGGCGACCTGATGGAGGGCGTAAGCAACGAAGCCGCCTCACTGGCTGGACACCTGAAGCTCAATAAACTGGTCTGCGTCTACGACTCCAACGGCATCACCATCGACGGCTCAACTTCCCTCTCTTTCACCGAGGATGTAAAAAAAAGATTTTCAGCCCTTGAATGGGACGTCCTTGAAGTTATGGACGGCAACGACCTGGAGGAGCTTGACCGCAGCATCAGGAAAGCAAAAAAAAGCGCGATAAAGCCGACGCTGATTATCGCCAAAACCCATATAGGCTTCGCCAGCCCCAAACAGGATACTGCGGGCGTTCACGGAGAACCACTAAAGCATAACGAAGTTTTGGCCACAAAAAAAGCTCTCGGCTGGCCATGGGAAGAGTCCTTTAAATATCCGGAGGAACTCATCCCCCACTTTGAAGCGCTTAACCAGGAAGGCCTTAAGGCCGAGAAGAAATGGCTTAAACTTCTCAAATCCTACCGGGAACAGAAACCGGAGCTGGCAGCAAGGCTCAGCAATTTTTTCTCTCCGGAGCTGCCGGACAATATCATCAGAGACGAGGATTTGGTATTCCCGGAGGCGCTGGCCACGCGCGACGCCTCAAGTAAAGCGCTGAATGTGCTGGCGGAACGGGTGGAGAACCTCATTGGCGGGTCGGCGGATCTGGCCGCCTCCACCAAGACCAACTTCGCCGGAAAGCCGGAACGCAACATGCGCTTCGGCATCAGGGAACACGCCATGGGCGCAATAGTGAACGGCATGACGCTGCACGGCGGACTTCGGGCTTTTGGCTCCACTTTCCTGACCTTCTCTGATTATATGCGCCCTGCCATACGCATGGCGGCCATTATGAACATCCCCGCAACGTTCGTCTTCACGCATGACAGCGTGGCCCTGGGCGAGGACGGCCCGACCCACCAGCCGGTGGAGCAAACAATGTCCCTGCGCCTGATACCGAACATAGCGGTATGGCGGCCCGCCGACGCTTACGAGACTTTCTATTGCTGGGAGCAGATATTAAAGAACAGAAAGCCGGCCTGCCTCCTGCTTTCAAGGCAGAAGTTGCCGATACAGGCGGCCCATAAGGACAGAATAAAAGAGGGCGTGAAAAAAGGCGGATATGTTATCAAAGGGACATCGGGCAGGCCTGACGTGGAACTAATCGCCACCGGCTCCGAAGTGCCGCTGGCGCTTGCCGCGGCGGCGAGCCTTGAAAAAGAGGGAATAATGGCCAAGGTTATTTCAATGCCATGCGTTGAAGTTTTCACCGCGCAGACCCCGGAGCATCGCGGCGCCGCGCTGGAGAAAGATCTGCCGAAAGTTTTCATTGAAGCCGGATGCGGTTCCGGCTGGAAAGAATTGGCCGCCGGGCGCTCGCTGACGATATCGTTAGAATCTTTCGGTGTGTCGGCGCCGGAGCATGAAGTTATGAAGCACTTCGGCTTCACCCCCGAAGCCGTCACCGCGAAGGTCAAAGAATTCCTGGGCAAGTAACAACAGAAACCCGACAAAAACGGGCGGAGCCTAAAAGCTTCGCCCGTTTTTAATTGGAATTAAACCAGTCACTATGGAAGTGGAGCAGGATAGTACGGGGTCCTGCCGACGGGTAGCCTTTTTGCGTTCTCGGGCCCCGTGTCCGTAACAAAACTTAACTTCAGTGTATTCCACGCATCCGACTGCGGGGTCAAAAAAGCTACCCATCGTCACCCCTAATGTGTTTATTTATTCTTCAGGATAACGACCATCTCGCCCATGGTTATATGGAAGTTTCTCGCGCGAAGCGCGCGGGGAAGGATATGGTGAAGAAGACCGGAAACAGGCGACAGCAGCCAATGCGGATACGCTTTAAACTGCGTATAGACATACTCAAGATTCATGGATTTTTTCGCGGCCTCAAAATAAACAGCCGCAAGACCGGCCAGGTCGGCGAGATAGCTAATGGAGCGTCTGTTAAAGTAAAAAAAATGTTCGGCTTTGTAATGGGTCCATTTCCCCCTCATTAGTCTGCGGGTAAGAGCATCCGTGTCCGGGGTCATTATCATAATTATGCCGTCATTTTTTAAAAACCTGCGCGCAGCCCGCAGGGCTTTAATGGGATCTCGAACATGCTCGAGAAGATCGGACATGGCTATCACATCAAAATGTTTTTCCGGGAAAGGACAGTTTTCAAGCACGCCTTGATAAACCCTGTCGTCACCAAAATTTCTTTTTGCGATGGCGCAGGAATAATCAGAAATTTCAACGCCGTAGACCTGAAATCCTCTCCTCGCAGCAGCTTCAAGAAAATACCCGGTCGCGCAGCCCACATCCAGGATATTTCCCGAACATTTATACTCCGCGATAAGATCCAGGCGGAGATCGAAGGTGTCCGTCTTCATCCGCTGCACCGCTTTATTTCCGGCCCGGCCGGCCAATCCCCAGGACTTGTAATAAGCTTCCCCGTATAACTCATGCAGCTCCCCGTCGGTCAGCTGCGGGTGAACAAAACTAACGCCGCATTTTAAACACCGGTAAATGGCCATTTGACCGGTGATCAAGGCTGTGCTACAGGTATCGGATCCGCAAACTGTACAAGTCATAAAGCGTTTATAGTCTTCGTTTTAACGGCGTTATAATAATACACCAGTCCGCCGGCGCAAAGCATCAAAAGCAGATGGTCATAAGGCAGACGGTATCTGGGAGTCCCGATTATCACGCTATGCATGAGCGAAGCATACAACAAATATAACAGCGACGGGAGTGACGAAATAAAGTTACTCCTGGAAATATAAAATAAACCGCAAAGGGCCGTCGCCAGCAGCAGATAATGCGCCATCTGGTACAGCACGGCACAGGTTTTTGAAATCTTGGAAAGCATGACTTTTCCTATAGGCAGCGTCCACAGACGCCATAAATTCCTCACCATCTTGCGTGAATAAGCAGCCGGATGCGTTAAAGCGTATATAACGACCTTCCGGCCGACGATGCTTTCCATTTT
Source organism: Elusimicrobiota bacterium (assembly GCA_037137395.1). Classification (GTDB taxonomy): domain Bacteria; phylum Elusimicrobiota; class Elusimicrobia; order Elusimicrobiales; family UBA9959; genus YA12-FULL-51-18. The sequence continues at coordinate 47,825 of JBAXKK010000006.1, read as the reverse complement.
AGAGCGTGGCAGATCTTTCAGCTCCGGGTACTCCCGCAAAGGACTGAGTTCCACTATTTTATCACCATCCCAGGCGTCATCCTGAATAGCATACCAAAGCAGCCACCCGCTGCCGGTGTTCACCGCCAGGAAATCATTAAGCGCGTAATAATTGCGCACGGTCCACACCGAAATAATCGCGCTGCTTATAACCATATACAGCATGAAGCCCTTGAAAAGCTGTTTGCGAAATCCGGCAAATAGAATTATCGGCAGCAGGAACACCGGGAACATTAATGTCGGGGCGCGCACCAGCACGGAAACCCCATGGAATATTCCAGAATAAGCGAAACTTTTATTATCACGATCCTTAAACGCCCTGGTCAGGTAGTAGCATTCCCAGAGGAAAAAGAAGATGAACAGGCACTCCGTCATTTTCATATTGCTGTAAAGGATGAACGGCGGATAAACCGCCGCCAGCGCGCCGGAAAGCATGGCTATGGCGGGGGTGAATATTAACCCCGCTATCATCATAAGAAGGACGGCGCTCCCGGAGTCTACCAGGCACTGAAGCAGCCTGAAAGTGAACTGGCTGTGGTCGGTAACGGAATACACCGCCGCGAGAAACAACGGATATACCGGCGGACGGCCGTCGGTAGGCTTCCCAGGACCCTCAATGAAACCGTTGCCCTGCGTAAGGTTTACGGCGACGGCCTCATAAGCCTGCGCGTCGAATTTTTCATAAGTTTCCGCTATGCCTTTATAGCCCAATAGCAGGCCCAGCCGCAGGACGAACGCCGCGAGGAAAACCGCGAGACATATTTTTTTATTCATATTTGTCAGCGTTTCCCGAACCAGGTATTTATCGCCAGCGCCACAGCCTGATTCAACTGGCGCGTAAAATCGTACAAGGATCTTATCTTCATCAACCGCCGGAGAATATACCGCGCGTTAAAATAAAAAGTGAAAACAGCCTGCCGCCGATACCCGGCTATCTCCTCTTTTGTCAGATTCCGGCTTGGCATAGCGATATCGCTGCCGGACTGATCCATAGTGTCAAAACTTCTATCCACCATTCCCAGAGATACGGCATCTTCTCTCATAACGGTCCCGATCCGGGGAACGGCGACATTGAACGACGCATAATCAAGCTTGATGGTCTTCAGGAGCCGCAGCGTAGCCGCCATGGTTTCATGAGTCTCTTCCGGCAGACCGATGATAAAAGTTCCCACAGTTTCGATACCGATCTTATCACAATAGTCCACAGCCAAAACTATCTGTTCCCTCGTATATCCTTTCCGGTATTTTTCAAGTATCAAGTCGGAGCCGGATTCAACGCCAAAAATTATCGTATGGCAGCCGGCCTTCTTCATCACGTTAAGCAACTCAGGGTCCGCCACATCCACTCTGGAAAAACATATCCACCCGATCAGCAGATTCTCCGCGACTATTTTACGGCAAAGTTCTTTCGCCCACTCCGGGTTCGCGCCGAAGGTCTGGGTGTGAAAGAGGACTTCATTTATGCCCAGTGATTTTACAAGTTTTAATTCAGTTATCACCTGATCGACCGGTCTTACCTTAAATCCAAGCGTGCTCATAACACAAAAACTGCAGGGATAGGGGCACCCGTAATCAGCCAGCACCGTGGCAAATTTTTGACTTTTGATAAACGGGTGACGGTAATTATATCCGGTAAAAAGATGATGCAACGGAAGAGGAATACTGAAGAGATTAGATTTCCGCGCAATTTTAGCCGGGAGGATATTAGCACCATCACGGATGATCATGTCGCTTACCGCACCATAATCGCCATTGAGATAGTTCACTATATCCGGCCCGGTAAAATCCAAAAGAAGCGCGTCCAGAGGGGAACCCTCCCCGAGATATCTTTCTCCGCCGGCCCTGAAGGCATCACCGATTCCAACTATTTTGACGTCGCCGCCGGCCTGCCTGACCCGTCTCGCGAAATCCATATCTTCGGCAAGGCTTACCGCTCCGAAAAGACTTATAACCGCAAACGGATCTATGCGCCTTATTTCCCTAAGAACCGACTCAATGGGAAGCTTCCCGGCAATGGCGTCAATAAAATGCACTTCAAAACTCTGCGACAGGATGCCGCTCAGCATCAGAAGGTCCACGGGTTGTGTGAGGTAATCGGCCTGCGAAACCTTGCTGCAGAAATAGTCGCGGATATAAAGGCGTTTTCCCGGCGGATTGAGCAAAAGCACTTTTTTCATTGCGATATCGCCAGCTTCTTCTCTATAGTATCGAACACTTCCTCCACCGTGATAGCTTCCATGCATTTAGGGCGGGGCCAGTAGCAGCGCACGGATTTGCGGTCGTGCACATTGATGCACGGGCTGCATTCGATATTTTTGAAGAAGACGGCATGGCCGGATCCCCGGGGGCCGTACATCATGGGTGTTTCAGGACCGAAAAAAGAGACTGTGGGAGCTTCCATAGCCACCGCCAGGTGCAGCGGACCGCCGTCATTCGATATCACGAGTTTAGAGTTTTCGAACAGGGCGGCAAGTTGCGTTATGGATATCTTTCCGGAAAGGTCCACCGCTCTTGGATGAGCTATCCGGCGGCATACCTCCCCCACTACAGGCTGATCCGCCTTGGAGCCTATAAACACCACATTTAGATCATGTTTCTCAAGAATCTTACCTACTAAGCGGATAAAATTGCCGGCGGGCCACCTGCGCTCCACGCTCAGGTCGCTGGCATTAACATGCACCGCGATGTAACCATCCTTCACACCCGCTTCTTTCAGGAGCTTAGCCACCACATCCCTGTCCGCAGCCTCCACAAAGGGTTTCACAATCTTTAATTGGACCTGCTTATCGAGACCGATATGGATACCGAGGTTGTAAAAATTATCCATGATGTGCCAATACCGGTTGAATGGAACATTGACGCTGTGAATATCGCCCCGCCATGTCTCCCAGGCATGGTAGCCAATTTTCACTTTAGCGAATGTAAGAAAAGTAACGATAGATGAGAACCGGGTAAAGAACTCGAAATCCAGCACCAGATCGAACCGCTCGCGCCATAAATATAAGAGGACCCTGAGGAAAGTCCGCGAAAAGACCAGCCAGCCTTTATCGATATTTACGGTTATAACCTCGTCAAAAAGCTTCAGGGATTCGCATATTTCTTTATTCCGGTTGAGTGTTAAGAATACCAGTTTCGAGGAGGGATAAGTTTTCCTGAATTCTTTTATGGTAGGGGACAGAAGAAGTATGCTCCCCAAACCCAGGAATTTCATCGCCAGCGTCTTTTTGATATTTTCTTTCCTGACCGGAGTTTCACCGGAGCCGAACAGCTTGCTCAGGAAAGTAAGCACGAGACAAACCGCAAATCCGATGTATTTATCCAGGATTTTAAGGAAATCTATTTTCATTTATTTCGTCTTCAGGCGGCGCCGCGTCACGGGCTGTCGACCCTATTTCTTTAACACGTGTTTATAACTCTTAAGAGCGAAGCCGAGCGTCTTGAAAAAACTTCTTTTTTCGCTTTTGAGGAACACGTAAAAATATATTATACCAAACCATAACCGGAACATGAGATTAGGCGGAAATTTGATAAGTATCCTCACCAAAGGCAGCGTCCATGGGGCCAGCACCGCAGTCTGGAAGAATTTATGCAAATTTTCTATCCGGCGTATATCTGGAATCGTCAGTTGTGAATCAATAAAAAAAGAGCCGGAAATGGCGTCCGGACTAAAATCCTTGGCAAGATAGCCTTGCTGCTGTGCGTAAAGAGTTAACGCCGTGCGGGGATAGGGCGAAAAGATGGAGCACCACGGGTAATCGGCTTTGATTGCGATGTTCATTTTCACAGTATTAAAGGCGTCTTCAAGCGTTTCATCCGGAAGGCCTACGATATTATAGGTCCTAAACGGCAACCCCGCTTTATGCAGCATTCGGGCGGCTTCGTAAATATCCTTATCTTTAAGATTCTTGTTAAGGACGGAGTTTCTCAGGCGCTCAGACCCGGATTCTATGCCGAAAAAAACGCTCTTGCAGCCCGCTTCCTTCAATTTTACGGCGTAATTTTCGTCCGAGCACATGATATCCGCGCGCACCAGACAGAGGAAGTCGAGACCTATCTCCTTTTTATACACATCAAGGAATTCATACAGCCATTTCCGGTTTATTCCGAACACATCGTCGCAAAAATAAACGGTTTTAACGTTGTGTTTTAGTTTCAGCTCGCGCAGTTCTTCAATTACTTTCTCAATGCTCCGCACGCGCACATGCTGTCCTTTGTCTTTATATAGTTCCCTGATGCTGTCCTCAAAACAAAAAGAGCAGTGAAACATACAGCCGCGCGAAGTTATAATATTCCTTACGCTCCTGTCCGTTCCGAGCCCCAGCGCCTTATAGAGTTCCCGGTCCGGGAACGGATACGCGTCCAGTTCTTTATCTAGCGGCCGTACGGGGTTCCTGCTTATCAATTCTTTCTGTTTCACATACAGATTTCCGATGCCGCTGAAATCTTTGCCGGCATCCAGCGCGTCCAGGAGGTCCAGAGTCGCGGCCTCCCCTTCCCCCCGGCAGATTATGTCAACCCCCTCTTCCTCTATGAACTCGGGGAAAAAGGTGGGATGCGCGCCGCCAAAAAGCGTGAGCACGTTATACTTTTCTTTCAAAATTCTCGCGATATTCAGCGCCCAGCGGTGGGAACCAGTCATTATAGAGAACGCTACCACATCCGGCTTGAACGTTTCCATGACGGCGGCAAAATCCTCTGCAGCGGCCCCGACCGCGAGCGTACATTCATGGCGCGCCTTGACCATCGATGAGATATACATCGGGCCCAGGAACTCGTATTCAAGGTTTTGCAAAAAAAGAAGTTTAGCCATCAGATTGCTTACTCTTTCGGCTGCCGGAGCCTGACTTTATTCGCCCTGCTTTTCACAAGCCATTCCACTAGCGCCAAAAACCCGCGGAAGTATATCGCGGCATGCCTGAAACTGCGTATTTTTCTTATATACGAAAAAATAATACGCGGCCGGAAGTAAAATTTACGGAAGGCCCGCTTTGAATACATCTCCAGGTCGCGGGCTGTCAGGCCGTGCGGCAGGAATACCGGCAGCCAGCCGTTGAGCTTGCTCCAATTATTGTCGAATGACCCGTATTCCAGCGCCCGCGCGTACAATTGCGAGCCGGGGAAAGGCGTCATAAAGGAAAAATGGGCTTCGTCAAGCGGGAGGTCCAGAGCGAATTGCACTGTCTCTTCCAGGGTTCCCTTGGTTTCTCCGGGGCTGCCGATGATAAAGAACCCGCAGGGACTGATCCCGGCGTCGCGGGTCATCCGCACGGCTTCCCGGATCTGGCGCGTGGTGGTATGTTTTTTTATCTGTTTTAATATCACGTCCGAACCGCTCTCAATTCCGTACCAGATCTGCCAACAGCCCGCTTCTTTCATTATCCTGAGTATATCAGGGTTGACCATGTCCACCCGGCAGGCGCAGGTCCACACCATATCCAGCTTCTCGGCCTTGAGCATAGCGCATAATTCCAGCATCCGTTTGCGATAGGCCGTAAAATTATCGTCGCGCAGCTGTATTTCGCGAATGCCGTGCTTATGATAAAGTTCCTTTATAATCTTAAAAGTGTATTCGGCGCTATAAGCCCGCAGCACATTACCGAAAACGCTGCGGTCACAAAAAACGCATTCTCCCGGGCAACCGCGCGAAGTTACCAGCAAAGCCGCTGGTATTCGTTTCAGAGTGTGCACCGGAGGGCAATAATGACGCGCCAAATCCGGCAGCAAATCCCAGGCGGGCATAGGCAGACTGTCCAGATCATCAATGCGCGGCCGAGATTGCGTTTTCATTAATCCACTCTCGCCTCTGAGGATCAGTCCCCCGACGGTAACCAAATCTTTTTTATCTTCCAATGCCGATAGTAATTCCACGATCGCGTAGTCGGCTTCGCCGATGACGCCTATATCGAACTGCGGGAACATTGCCATTGTTTCCGAAGGTAAAGCGGTGAGATGAGGACCGCCTATAATAATAGTGATTCCGGGATCGGCCTTTTTCAGTCGAGCCGCCAGTTCAGCTGCATGCGCTATTGAAATGGTAACGGCGGTAATACCGACATAATGGAAATCATTATCCAATATAAAACTTACGCACTCCGCATACCCCAGTTTTAGCGCGGCGGCGTCAAGGATAGTGGTTTCAAAACCATGCGCGCGCGTCATCGTAGCCAGACACAGCAAGCCCAAAGGCGGGGTCTGCCCCCCGCTCTGGGACTTAACCCCGTAACGGTCCTGGATAGACAGCGGCGGATTCACAAAAACGATCTTCCTAGCGTATTCCATGACTCTCATTTTATATTTATAAGCGCGTCTTATCAATCTCCGCGCGGGTTCCGGCCGCGCGCCGGAATTTTTGGTGGGAAAAGGCCCTTGACATTTCACCGGGCTCAGTGTAAAATTTATTTAATGATTCTAGGAGCTATGAAAGACACCATTATGAACAAAAAAATTATCTTCACGGTTATTACCGCGCTGACGATATCCATGGTCGCCCTTGGTCGGGCCCGAAATACGGACCTTGTCACGCATCCCGGAGATTTCAGGGACGCGGTAATGTCTGACTCCGACGAAAGTCTGAAATCGGCCGATTTTGAGACCGGGATCCCGGCCATTGAACCTGCCGGGCAAAACGTTTATGATCCTATCCCCTCTCCGGCGCTGAATGCCGACCCGTCCGCAATTTCAGCCACCGACGCCAAGGCGTCCGATAAAAAGAAGGACAGCTTCGCTGTGCCTTACCGCGTAACGGGCACCGTTAAAAAAGAAGGCGAAGGTTTTTCGTTCGTAGTTGCCGACGGCCGAACATTCAAACTACTGCCCGCGAGCCTGGAAATACAGAAGAAAGCCGAGCAGCTGGCCCAGACGGGCGCTTCCGTAACGCTGGATGGCTGGTCTCGGCGGCTGGATGATCTGTCGGCGATGCGCGCGGACGCTTTCCTTGACCCCGCGTCAAATGTCACGCAGACCTGGAGAGACAAGACCCAGCGCGAGCCTGACCTCGCGTCCGGCGGCGCCGGCGCGTTTACCGTGAACAATGTCCGCTGGGGCAAAACTGCCGGAGGAGACGCGTATGATTGGCGCACGGCTGTAATCAACCCAGCTCTGGTTGAAAACGTTTATATCATACAAAAACCATTTCCTCCCGAAATCATAGCTTCTCACGCCGTCATGCTGTTCACGTTCAAGGCCGGCGGCGTCATGGATTCTAACGGCAACGCTTCGCGCGGCCTCCTGCTTTCAGTGGAGGCGATGCTCCGCAAAGACAAACCGGTGGATTTGATCAGCAGTCTTAAAAAAGAATTCCATATACTCTGGCTGCTGACTACGGAAGAAGATTACATAAATTTCACCTGTGGAGTGGAAAACAAAAAGCTTCTTCCGTACGAGCTACTGCTCAGCCCCGGCCAGAAGCGCGCCCTGCTTGAAGACGCTATCACGCAGGCGGTTGTAAACCGCCGCGGAGAATACTACCACACTATCACAAACAACTGCATTATAACGCTAATCCAGTTATTGAATAAAGTGCTGCCCGAAGCGTCTCGGATACCCTTGTTTTATAACCCGTCACTGTACAATCCGCAAGCCGCTATGCCCAACACGGCTTTCAGCGGATTGGTAAAGAAAGGGCTGGCCGCGCCGCATATACCCGAACTCACTCCGGCGAATTATAAGGACACCTCACTCTGGCCCAAGTAAATAAATATCCGGCCGACAGCGGACGGCGGGGCCGGGGAGAGATACCAGATAATTTTTGATAATTATTTCGGCAGGCGGGCGCGCCGCAACAGAGTTTTAAGAATACCCATAGCGCCCTTCGTCAGACGAGCGTCCAGAACAGACCTGCGTATCTCGGACTCGTAATTCTCCCCTCCGGTTCCGGCAACTTTTTTCTCATCCAGCAAAGCACATATCTCCGAGACCACGCGCTCAATTTCCTGAACAGACGGGACGGCCGCCTCCGGACGCTTCGCGCGTGGAGAGACTGTGGAGGACTGGCCGGCCAGCTCGTAGCAAACCAGCGCCACGGCCTGCCCGAGATTTATAGAAGGCTGTTTTTCACTGGTAGGAATATTAAGCGCCGCATGACAATGGGAAAGGTCTTCGTTTGTGAGGCCTGTCCTCTCTGAGCCAAAAAGCACGCCCACTTTATGCTTCTTTCCCGCCGGGAGCCTTTCCGCCAGGAACTCAAGCGCGCCACCGAGAGGTATGACATCCCTGTCAGGCGTGCGGCGCTGAAGCGCGGAAGTGCCCAGAAGGAGGTCACAATCCGCAGCGGCCTCGGCCAGAGTATCGCGTATTTTTGCCGCTCTTATAATGTCAGCGGCGCCCACGGCGGCCCTGGCCCTTTCCATAAGCCATATCGGCTCCCCGCTTCCGGCTGTGGCGGCGGTTTGGGCGGTTTCTCTCCAGGTTGGGATATGCGGAGCGACCAGCGCCAGCTCGCTCAATCCGAAATTGGCCATGGCCCTGGCGGCGGCGCCGATATTGTCCGGATTCCTGGGTCTCGCCAGGATTATTTTTATGGAAATATTTTCCATGAATTATTGATCAGTCAATTTCTGCGTATGGCATATGGCGTACGGCGTATGGCAAAGGAATATACTCATCATGGATATTACTAACCTGAAAGTTGCAGTTGCAACTTTCCGCCCGCACTGCGGGCGTCCATTCGGGAGGCATAGTCACGCATAAACCGCATAGCGGTTTTGCGCGACCCCGCCTCGGTGTTTTCGCTGCGCAGGGAAACACCTGCGGCCTTGCGGCCCGGACGCGAGGCATAAAATTATGCCTCGTTCTAAAGCCGGGCCTCACCTCTTCGGGCCGGGCACGCATAGGCCGTTTGTCGGCCATAGGCCCTGATACGGCACTGGCATAGCCTTGCGCTGGGCCCTCAGCCCGCTGTGCGGGGAATCCTGCAGAATAATTCTGTTCCCCTATTTCCTAAATGAAATCTATCTTGAACTGCAGGATTCAGGCTAAAGCGGCATTGCTCCCAGTATATTATGAAAGAACACCCATGCATTATAAAAAACTCTTCCGACATACCAGGTGAAGAGGGCTATGACAGCGGTATAGATCCACTTCGCGTTCCGGGACAATACCGGGGACCGCCAGACAAAATAAAGCGCGAAAGGTCCGGCGCCGAAGATAAGAACGAGTATACCCAGATGTTTGTAATACCAGTCCACGAACGAACCCTGCCCCTTACCGCATCTGCTGCAGTAATTATCCCGCGCCGATATGTGCGCTCCGCAGGACCAGCAAGCATAAGGCTTAGCCTCGTTGAAAGCACTATTGTTTAATTCTGTTTCCATATATAATTACTTCCGTCTTGTTTATGGGCTGTATCTGCCGCGCTGTCTTGCTGCCGCCCTGCCGCGCAGACAAAAAACATAGTTTTTTACTAAAATATCCTGGCTTTACGGAGTCCTAAAAAGGATATTGTAAGGAAAACAAGGGCGGGGCCGAAGCCCGCCACCACCGGCGGCACCATTTCCGCCTCCCCCGCGTATTGCCCCATCGTCATAAACACCCAGAAAAAAAAGCCTGTGGCCAGCGCGATACCAAAACTAAGCACGCGGTTCATCCGCACTATCAACACCAGCGTAAGCCCGGTGACAGCCAACACGATATTCGCCAGCGGACCAGCCAGCTTTGAATAAAGCTGGACCTTTTCGGCCACGACGGGCGCGCCTATGGCTTCAAGCCGCCTTATCCGGTCGGATATATCAAGTATGCTGACGCCGTCCGGCACCAGCCGCTCCAGTATCAGCGTCTCAGGCGGGCTGTTAAGAGGGCCGGAATAACTCGTAAAAGATGAGGTCACCGGCCTTGCCCCGTCGTCAGGCCCATATTGTATCAGCACCCCGTTCTCAAAAACCCATACACCCGCGGTCCTGTCCCACACGGCCTTCAGAGCATTTATCTCCTTTAATATCCTGCCGCCGGAATAAATATTTACCAGCACACGTTCCATCGTTTCCCTGCCGCCGTCAAAAATCTGGGCGGTGACGAAGACATCCGGCCCGGCCGAGAACGACACCTCCCGGCGCACAAGGCGCTTCCAATCGTCTCGGCCCCGCATCTTCCCTTCAAAGATGTATTCTGACCTCATAAAAAATGGCGGAGCCACCGTCTCTTGCACCCCCAGCTGCAGCATGGCCGCGGCTGCCGAACAGGCCAGCAGTGGCAGAACCATTTCAAACGGCCGCCAGCCGCCGGCCATCCCCGCCTTCCACTCGCCCCTTGAAATCATCCCCCCCAGAGCGAACAGAACCGCCAGGAGGGTGGCGATAGGCATCATTTTTACGATAAAGTAGGGCAACTGGTAGATGAGGTACTTTAGAAAAGTATCAAAGCCGGAAGAACTCTTCATGAAAAAACTTATCTTGTCGAAAAGACTGCCAAAAAGAAGCAGCGACACAAAAACTCCGAGGCCGAAGAAAAATGGGCCCCAGAAACTTCCGGCTATATATTTGAAGAAAACTTTGTTCATAGCAATTTAAGAATTAAGAAGTAAGTGTTAAGTGATAAGAAGTGCCAAAAATAAGCGTCTTTTAACATAATGCTTAATTCTTATCACTTAATCCTTACTACACTCCGCTATTAGCGCGCATACAGCCTTTTTTTCCACATCCAAAGCCCCAGCGCTGCGCCCGCCGCGGCAGGCGCGAACATCGCCCAGGGGAACAGCCAGGCGTATTTCCTGGTCAAAACCATGGAAGTTATACTTAAGCCGTAATAAAAAAAGATGATCACCAGGCTTACAGCAAAGCCGGCCGAGCGGCCTTTTTTCTCCAGCACCACTCCCAGCGGCGCGCCGATGAGGAAAAACACCAGCGGCGTAAGCGCCATTGCAAAGCGCGAGGCTATCTCTATGCGGTATTTGGCCCTGGTTTCGGCGTCAAGCGCCCCCTTCGATATTTTACGCAGAAGCCCCGAGGAGGAGATCTCACGCGGACTCAGCTTGCGCGAATCCGCGCTGCCAGAAAAGAACGGTATGATCGTCCGGTACGATGAGAAATCCCCGTAAATAACCTTATTATCGTCTTTATAATCCGTCTGGCTGAACTGGCCGTCCCGGAGTTCGATGGCTATGCCGCGCTCGCGCAGAACCGAGTAATTTCCCTCCTTCGCGTTAATCTTGGTCACGAAAGCGGGATCGCTATTCACATTCACGCGCCGGATAAGCTTGACACCCTTAAGCCCGCTTGACAGCGCGTCCACTTCATCCGAATATATCACCCAGTCGGAAACCTTCTGGAAAGTGCGGGGCCTCAGTTCCACTCTGGTCACCCGGTTTATCATTGAGAGCGTGTAATCGGTGGAGCGTTTCAGCGTTTTCGGCCCGAACCAGTTATTTACCGCCAGCAATATTACTGAAGCGGCTACAGAGGCCCAGAAAATAGACGCCATGATCTCGGTGAAAGAGAATCCTCCGGCCCTGAGCGCCACGATTTCGCCTTCCTGGGAAAGCTGGCCCAGGCTCAGCAGCACGGCCATCAGGAAGGAGAGCGGCAGCGACATTGAGAGTATATTGGGCAGGAGATAGATGATGCTCTTGAAAAGGAAATAGAAGGAAAACCCGCTCAAAGCCCCCTGGATGACTATCTGCACGAAGTTGACCATCACGAAAATGGAAGCAAAAACGAAAAGCGAAAGGGCCAGGAAACGCGAAAAGACCTGGAGGATGTATTTTTGGGATATAGGAATGCGCATCTTATTATTCTATTATTATATCTGCCGGATTATTTAAGCTGCGGGCAACTGCAACTTTCGGGTTAGCAAGATATGCCGTTCGGCTGAAGTTTATCAGGTCCGCCTTTTCAGGCTGATTTGCCTTCGGCCCGCTCTTTCTTCAGTATAATGGCCTTTCTTGACGCAGTCTACCCGCTTGGTTTGCTAATAAATCCGTAACCTGCGTATATTACACTATATTATAATATAGTTTACTATTTTGACGCGATGATGAGAGCCCCCGGTTAAAGTGAAAAAAAGCTTAAGCCTTTTATTTATATCTCTGACGCTCCTGCCCGGCTTAGCCTGGTCAGAGGAGTCCTACCTCGCCACCCCTTCAACCGGCACCGCGCGCTTTCTCCTTCTGGACCGGGCTACCCCCGACCGGCTGCTCAGCGCGGGTGAGGAAGAGGACGCGGCTGGAGAGGGACCAAATCTGGACGCCATCATGCCAATCGGCTACTCCTCCGATTCATGGAATGACGTCAGGGAACAGATAGAAACAGGGCGCTTCAACCGCGTTGAACTTAAGCCCATCCAGGAAGTCGCCATATCAACTGAAACCCCGCTCGGCCCGCAGCCCGAGCTGGAGTTTAAGGATTCGGGAACCTCGCTTTCCGTCACCGGCCGCAAGGTGATATCACTCAATTACAGCTCTAAGCGCTACGTGAACGACCAAACCGCGGTCAGCCGGCCGCGCGCGCTCAGCCTTTTTGAGATCACGCAGCAGATGCAGGTGCGCATGCAGGGCAAGGTCGGACAAAAGATCTCCGTGAACGTAGACTACGACGACACGAAGCTGGACAAGCAGGATATCTCCGTGGTTTACCAGGGCGATCCGAACGAAGTGGTCCAGAATGTTTCCTTCGGCGACATAGACCTGTCGCTGCCCGCCACCGAATTCGTCTCATATAACAAGCAGCTTTTCGGCATCCGCGCCGACCTAAAGACCAGCCGTTTCAAATTCACCTTCGTCGGCTCGCGCACCAAAGGTCTGACCAAAACCAAACAGTTTACCGGCAACACACAGTTCCAGAGCGTGGACATACTTGACACCAATTATCTCCGGCGCAAATACTACGATGTCACTTTCGGAAATCTGAACCGTCTCCCCATACAGTCCGGGTCGGAGCGCATTTACATAGACCAGCAAAGCCAGGCGATAGTCGATGGCGTAACGGTGTTCGGCATGGGCGCGGACGACCTGGCCGTGCCCTCCTCATCCTACACCGGGCGCTTCCAGATTATGAACCCCGGCATAGACTATGTCATGGATTATATCAAGGGTATCGTAACCTTCAACCGAACTCTGAACCCGCAGGATGTGGTAATTATAGACTTTGAGAACGGCAATGGGACCCGGCTCTCCCAGAATACATCCTCCACAACTCTCACCATCGGCGGCACCAATCTTTACAAACTCATCAAAACGCCCAACGACATCCAGATCGTGCCCAATTCCCAGGAAGCGGGATGGAATAGAGAGCTTAAAACATACTACCCCATCGGACAGACAAATATAGTGCGCGACGACGGGCGCGGAAATTTCACGCTGAAGGTGCAGGACTTGAACCGCAACGAAGTCTTATCCACTCTTGCCAACAACATGCCGAAATATCCCGACACCATAGAAGTGGACTTTGAGCAGGGCATATTTAATTTGAAGCAGATCTTCACCTCGGACGGCATCCAGCCTGATGCGCAGATATATTCGGCCGCACCGGTCTCTAAACGCATATTCCGCGTGGAGTATTCCTACAGATTCAAGACCTTCATACTGGAACCCAGTATCGTAGTGCAATCCGAAAACGTGCGCGTGGACGGAGTCAAGATAAACCGCAATGAAGAATATTTCATAGACTACGACTCAGGCTTCATTACCTTTTATTACCCGGACCGAATAAGGCAGGACTCTAAGATCGAGATCGTTTACGAAGTCTCCCCCTTCGGCGGCATAGGCAACCAATCCATGGTCGGCGGCCGCGTTTCTTACGATCTGAGCCAGCATTTCTCGGTCGGCAGCACACTGCTCTACCAGGGGGGCATAAAATCTAATACCGTACCCAATGTCACCGATCTCACAAACAGCATGCTGGTCTATGAGGGCGACGCCCAGCTAAAAGCGCTTAACATATTCGGTTTAAGGACCACGCTTGGCGGCGAAGTGGCGCAGTCGCGGCTTAACCCCAACCTCAACGACAACGCGCTTGTAGATAACATGGAGGGAATCAAGCAGGACGACTCACCTTCCCTGGACGCCAATTTTTGGCAGATAGCCGCCAACCCGCTCGGTTCACTCTACGGACCGGCGGACCCTCGCGCATTAAACTGGAACAGCCAGGACGTCAAAGAGCAGGACATAAACGCCGGATCAACCTCGGATGGCACCCAGCAGGTTTTAAGCGTAAACTACGATTTCAGCATTTCCTCAGAAATTTCCATAGCTTACCCTCTCTCGCCCACCGGCCTGGACTTCTCGCAAAAAACGGGGCTGGAGATGATTGTCTACGGCGACAATGTCAACGGCCCTTTATTCAATATCCATCTTGGGCAGATAAACGAAGACGCGGACGGCACCGGGGGCCAAAACTTCGTCTGCGAAAAGGGCCTCACTCTCAATAACGCCCCAAAGAACGAAGACACGAACTGCGACAACCAGCTGGCGCCAGCCGAAGATACCGGCTGGATTTACAAACCGGCCGGAAAGGGCGAAAAGCGTTATGGCGCGGGCAACGGCCGCATGGACTCCGAGGACCTCAACAAAAACGGCCGCCTGGACCCCCAGGATTTCACCGGAGGCGACTTCGGCTATATCACTTCCTCCAAATTCAAGGACAACACTGATAACGACAGCGTTGATACGAATAATATAGATTTCACTGGCTGGCACACGCTTTATACGCCCATCCCCATAACTTCCACTGACACCTACCGCTGGAATGCCGTTAAACAGGTCCGCATTTCACTTAAATATAACGGCGGGCCGACCTCCGGAGTTATAAAATTCGCCCGCATAGCCGCCGTGGGCAATACCTGGGCCGTCAGCCAGAGCACAACAGCTAACACTGGATTTATGCAGCTCCAGGCTGTAAACAACATAGACAACCCCGGCTACCCCCCTATTTTCTCCGCCGGCGGCGACGCAACCGATGTATTCAACAAGCTTTACGGTTCGGTCTCGGACCAAAAAAGTAAAACCAATTCCCAGAATCTTTCTGAGCAGGCCCTGGCCGTCAACTTTACGAACATAACGTCCAGCTCAACCGCCTATGTCTACCGCAAATTCACTCAGCCGATAGATATCTCGCAACACGAAAAATTTAAATTCCTTCTTTACAGCAGCGCGACTTATCTCAACGCGGACTTTTTCCTTCAGCTTGGCGACGAAAACAATAATTTCCGGGCCGAAGTTCCGCTGGACTTTACCGGCTGGCGGCTCATCACTATAGACCAGTTGGACCTGAATAAGGACGGAATCCCGGAACGCTGGGTGAACGGATCCAACTATACCGTCACCATCTCCTCAAAGGGCTCTCCGAGCCTGCAGCAGGTGCCGCAGATCATCTTGGGTGTAGCCGCCAAAGGCGGAACCACTCAGAACGGCACGGTCTATGTGAACGAGATACATGTCGCCAAACCTCTGACCCGGGTGGGCAACGCCCGAAAAGTGGAAGGTTCGTTCGAAATCCCGGGCTGGGTCAATTTCGGCGGAAAGCACCGATACATGGATAGAAATTTTCAGACCCCGGTGACAGCCATCGCAAACCAGGACAATGAGCAGCAGACCGGCTACCTGAATATCACGCGCCTGGCCTTTCTGCCGCTTAACTTCACGGCCGCGCGCCAGATGGTCACTACACCAAACACCGCTATCACCGGCGCCAACAACCTGGTCAACTCCCTGCAGCAGGGCCAGGTAAAGCGCTTCGACGGCACAGCGGCCGGTAATTTTACCATGGGCTCTCTACCGCGTCTGGGCTTCAACTACGCAAAAAATCGCACCGACTACACGCTCATGGCGCGCCGGGACGACAGGGATGTATACACTGGCAACCTCTCCTACGCGGTGCCTCTCAATGTTTTCATCCTGCCCAACAATATAACCCTGAATTATTCACTGGGCAGGAATAAAGTGGCCTATAATGCAGTCAAGCTCACAACAACGGCCGCCTCAGGCCTTTTCGCCACGGATGAGAGAACCGACACTTACGGCGCCAAGCTCGCCTTCACCCCATGGCGCGGCTCTTCCTTTAACCCCGGCTACGCCCTGTCTCAGGTCAGGGAAACGCGCGTTAACCCGGCCTCTACGGCTAATATGCTGCGTTATCCCAAATCCATGCAGCAGACCGCGGAGTTCAATTCCAACCTGATGTTCTTCTCCTGGCTGAATCCCGGATTCAACTATTCCATAACCACCATGGAAAACAATAATCTGAATGTCACAACGATCACGGTGCTGTCAACAAGCGCCGTTTTCAACGTGGGTGAAATAAAGACCATAACCCGCAACTCCCAGGGCGCCGTCAACCTTACCCTAAACGTGAACGATCTTATGCCGAAGAACCGCCTCCTTCGCTCAATGGTCATCTCTTCCAACTACCAGATCCAGGACGGAGATTCCTGGGCTAACGTGGAAAAAGGCCTGGACGCCAAGCAAAGCCTCTGGATACGTGACTCCCTTAAACCGAAGAGCCAGCTAGCCCAGAGGAATTCTGTAACGCTGCGCGACACCATAAATTCCTCCCAGCGCTGGCAGCCTTTTGAAGGTTTCGCTCTTAAAGGCGCGGCAACCCCTCTTAACACTGTCAGCGTCACCAATAGCTTCTCAAATTCTTTGCAGAAATCCGAGGTCACCGGCACCAAGACGACCAGCCTTAACAGGACCTTCCCCGACATGATCCTTTCCATGTCCCAGCTTGAGATACTGACACGCACCGCCAAGTGGGCGCAGAACGCCACCGTCAATCTGAAGTATTCAAAGAATACCAATGAGACCAAGAAGATCAGCCTGGACCTCTCGGACACCTACGGCCTGGACCTGCGCTTAAAAGTTTTGAATTATTTTGATACAGCCATGAGCTACAACACCAGGCTGACCGACCGCAAAGACCTGCGGCTAAACCAGAAAGTTTCCAGCACGCGGCACTATGACGCCACGCTTCAAAGCACCTTTGACTATAAAAAATTCCGTTTCACGCCTAAAGTGGATTATGTTTATGATATTTCCAAAGGCGGCCTCGGCATCGTGACACAGAACACGAAAACGATTACACCAAGCCTGCTGATAAAAACGGACCTCCAGCTGCCCAAAGGCCTTAAGCTCCCCTTCATGAAACAGGTATTCGTGTTCACTAACCGCATTATCTGGACGACCACTTTAAACTACGCCATCAAAAAATCTCCCGTGACCGTGGCGGATAATAACAGGCTTTTCTCGCTTAATTCCAGCGCCGACTATGAAGCCGCCAAGAATCTGCGCCTTACCTTCAACGCCGGACTCCAGCGGCTTTGGCACAACTTCCTCAAACAGGAGGAATATATCTCCTATCAGGCCGGCAGCACGCTGACGTTCCAATTTTAATGATGCAAAGACGCAAAGCAGTTTAGACGCAAGGAAGCGGAGAATAAAATTAAGGAATACCACCCTCTAAATTGCTTTACATCTGAACCGCTATGCCTCTAAACATTAAAAGTATCGGAAAATATCTGCTTCATGTCTTACTACCTAAAACCTGCGCGCACTGCAAAGAGGATCTGCATTACCTGGACACAGGACCTCTCTGTCCGGCCTGCCTGGGCTCGCTTGAACCGATAACCGGGCCAAGCTGCATAAAATGCGGCCTGCCGCTGGATTCCGGCGGCGAGTACTGCTTTAGTTGTCGCGGCCAGAAGAGCGCCCGGCTGAAGGTGGAATTGGTGCGCTCAGCTTTCGCCTTCAATCCCGAGCTTAGGTCGCTCATACACGCTTTCAAATACCGCGGCAGGAAGGATCTGGCTGAATCTCTGGGCATGGAACTGGTTCGTGCTTATGACAGATGTCCTGAACTCAAGGATTATAATTTCGTCATAGCCGTCCCGCTTTTCAGGGCGAAAGAGCGCGAACGCGGCTTCAACCAGTCGGAACTACTGGCCGAAGTTCTGGCGCGTGAGAAGAATCTGTTTGTGCTTAAGGGGGCGGTGGAAAAGGTGAAGAATACACCGTCGCAGACAGGATTATCAAAAAAAGAGCGGCTAAAAAACGTCAAAGAAACTTTTAAGGTAGTCAAACCCGAACTGGTTAAGGGCCGGCGAATACTAATAGTGGACGATGTAGCCACAACGCTTGCCACAACCGATGAACTTGCCCGGGCACTTGAAAACTCAGAGGCAGCCGGCACAGCGGTTTTCACCCTGGCAAGAGAACCATAGCAAAAGGAGGCCAGCTCCTTTTGCGGTGATCAGTGGACAGTGGTTAGTGGATAGTAAAAAAACCAAATTAATAATCTTTAGCCATTGGTTGTTGACCACTGGCCACTGAGCACTAACCACTGTAGTTAGAATTCCACGTCGAAGATAGTGGCGGCGTAGGGAGCCATTTCACGGAGGCGCAGACCTTCAGCGAGATCTTCAGCCTCGAAAGTGAAGAACCGGTCCGAAAGCTCTTCAAATAAAGCGGTGCTTTCTCCGGTGCTTTTCACGGAGATGTTGACCGTGCCGCAGGACGGCGTGTTTGAATAGTTGACCACCACGATCTTTATCGTGCGGCGCTGGGCCCAGCTCCAGGCCATAATATTCTTGTTGGAATGGTTCTGCGGGTCGCACTGGCGCACGTCCAGCAGGTTCCATTCTCCCCCGTGGAAAGCGGGATGGTCCACAATCTTTAAAAGCTTCTCATAAAACTTGCACACGGCCATGTCAGGAACGTGCTCCCATATCTCTTTGAGCTGCAGCGGCACCTTGTGACGCAATCCCTCCAGCTGCGAATCGTTGTAGAACCTGAGTCCTTTTATAGTGGAGATTATGACGGCGGCAGCGAAAGCCTTAGCACGTCCGAAAGCTTCTATAGACGGGATCTCATCGTGGTTATCAATAAAACGCACTGAACGCTTCTGGTAAAGTTTTTCGGCGCGCAGATGGCCCCGGACCTCTTCGGCGCCCATAAAGCGCAGGCGGTCGTATGTTATCTTATCGTAAGTATAATCGAAACCCATCAGCTGAACCTGCCACTCAAGCCCCCAATAAACTTCGGCAAGGAATATGAATTGGGGATGCTTTTCCTGCACGGTCCTGATCGCATGCTTCCAGAACTCCTCATGCGGCTTTTTGAAACCTTTTTTATTAAGCAGCCAGCCCCAGGTGCTCTCATGAATATCGTTAAGCGTGAGCATCACCATGTCGCAACGCACTCCGTCGCATACTTCGCCCAGCTCAAGCAGCAGCTCAAGCCTCTTCTCGCGTGTTTGAGGGTTAAAATAGTTGAACTGCGCCGAATCCGTCCAGGCCGGGAAATTGGGGTCGCGGCCATAAGCCACGTAGGTTTTCTTTCCGTCTATATCCGTCTCAAAGAACCAGTCGGGATGGGCCTTAAAATCCTCTTCGGAACCCGTTATAAAACACTCCGGGCATTTATGCAGAAAGGGGTTATCCCTGGCGGTGTGGTTGGAAACAAAATCCAGCAGGAGCTTCATCCCCAGGGAATTCAACTTCTCCTTAAGCGCTTTAAGTTCCCACTCAGAGCCGAGTTCCGGGTTAAGTCTGTAGCCCTGGATGGCGTACGGGGATGAGCCGATGGCGTCAACGCCTAACTCCGGAGAAATCTTTTTTATTTCAGCCTGAAGCCGCACATCGGCGCGCGCTATAGCGGCGGCCTCCGGACTGGGATTCCATACGCCCATCATCCACACGATATCAAACCCCAGATGCTTCAACTCCAGCCATTCTTCCTCCGGAATAGAGGAAAGCGTCATCTCCGCCAGGGAATACTTCTTCCTTAGCGTCTTTAGCCACAACCTGGCGTTAATCTCTATGAGATGCGGATTTGAACGCAGCACTATAGCCTCTCCCGGGCCGTCTGACAGCCCTGGGTTAAAATATGAACGAAATACGGGAAACTGCACCCCCACCACTGCTCTTATTGTAGCAAATTATTTAATATTGATTATCCGGTAATCCCCGGGGGCAAGCCAGGAGTTGACACCGTACGCGGGAATGCTGACAGCGGTCCCGTCCACAGCCACGTTGGCGAAAACGGCTTTTTTAAGACCTGGGTTGGTCTTTGACGTAAGAGTATAACCCGCCCATTTTTCGCCGTTAGCCGGCCAGAGAGGAGCCATATCGTAATCGCCCATCTCGGCCCGTACTTTCTTAGTCTCCGCAAGGATCTCCTGATAGGTTTGCCTGACCCACGGACTGCCGGCGTTCCAATCTATCTGTGCCGGCACGCTGAAAGGCAGGGGCTTGGGTTCGCCGCCGGGAATGGCGGCGTCGTAGCCGATCTCGGCGCTGGAGTACATAAGCACCGCGCCGGGATAAAGCATAGTAAGAATGAGGGCGGCCGGCAGGCGGCGGCCATAAACTTTCTCCGGGGCTGACTCATCATGGTTGCCGATAAAAACCACCGAGCCGGCGCCGCCTTTCTGCCAGGCCAGATAGGCTACCCGATTGACGGTACTTTGGATCTCGCCGTAATTCCCGGATTCGGTCGCGTTATACCAGCCGGTCTGACCTTCCGGGCGTGCCGTTTCGTGCTTGCTATAGATAGAATCAAAACCGCAGGCCGAAAGGTCTTCCTGAAATGCATAGGCCTCGGCCATAAAAGCCACCGAGGGCTTGACCGCCTTAACAGTCCATATCAGCTGGCGATAGAATTCATCGGCTGGCATAGACTTGCGCCAGGTGCGCGAGAAAACATTATTCAGCGCCAGATAAGCCATATCAACGCGGAACCCGTCCACGTCAAATTTGGTCACCCAGCCTTTGACTATTTCAGTCATGCGAGCCCGCAGAGCGCGGTTGGAATAATTTATCTGCGCAGTGTCTATCCAGGTAGATACGCCGCCGCCATATTCGAAACCGCCGTTGCTCACGCAATACTTCACGCCGCCCTGATAATGCTCAAAAAAACCGTCGCGCGGACAGGGTCCGGCTTCGCGAAAACTTATAAAATAATCAGGATTCTCATTGAGAAGTTTGGAGTCCAGCGAAGTATGGTTGACCACGAAATCAACTATAACCCTCAAGCCGGACGCGTGAGCCTTCTTCACGAATTCCTTAAAATCTCCTTCGGTGCCGAGGTCCGGGTTAACCGTGCCGTGGTCGCTGATGGAATAAGGCGAGCCGCCTCCGGTTCCGGTCTGTCCCAGAACGCCTATCGGAAGTATGCCCATAGGCCAAATCGTGTCAAAGCCCATGCGCTTTATGACGTCAAAATCCGAACTCTTAAAATCCCTGAAGAAAAGGGTTTTAGCCGGGTCGGAGGGAGACTTGAAACCCTGTGCTTCCCGTCTGCCGGCAAGGTTATAAGCCCTGGGGAACAACTCATAGATGCGGGCTTTCTTGGACCAGTCAGCCTGGTCGTATTTCGCCATATTGCTCTGCAGGCCGGACACATAGTATTCCAACATCTGATTCAGGCGGGCGTTTTTCTGCGAAGCGGTAAGATCTGAGTTCTTCAGTTCGGTGAGCGAGTCGCGCAATTCCTGGGTCCAGGAAACCGGGGCAAGCATGGTATCAAGATAAGTAAAATAATCGTCAAGCTGCCCTATGAATTGTCCTTCCCCGTATTTCCCCTCTAACTCTTTTTTGGTCCAGAGGAAACCTTCAAGTCCGACGCTCTGTGCCTGCGCTGTCCAGCCCTCGCCAGCGTTCCTGAACATAAACTGCCTGACAGTGGGAATGCTGCCGTCCCAATGGCCGGACGAGAGGACTTCTTTTGCCTGTTGAAGAAATTCAAAAGAGGCTGAAGCCTTTCCCTCTTCCGACGGCTCAAAGCCCAGTGGCGCGGCCGGCATATTCCCGTCGAAGAGACGGGCGGCCTGTTGACGTTCATCCTCTATGCCCGCGCGGACCTGCGGCAGGGCCAGGAGCTGTGAAAGGAATAAGGCCGCCAAGAACCTGATAATCGAAAGGTGATTAAATCGCATATTCAATTTATAACAGAAATACAGAAGGGATTCAAGAGCAAAAGACCCAGATTGCCGTTGCCAAAAGGCCTATGCGGCCATCAACAGAATAGTGACCAGTGGCTAGTGGATAGTGGATAGTCACTAATCACTAATCACTAATCACTTATCACTTATCACTTATCACTGACCACTAACCACTACTGTTATTCTCGCCCGGATACCAGCCATCTCTGGGCTAATTTATAAGAAATGAACGAGAATATTAGTATTAGCAGTATACCGATAAGGATTACGCGCTTAGCCCAGAAAGAGGCGGTGTAGTTCAGCGGCTTGGCGGCGTCCACGACCTCAAACACCCACCAACGGGTGCCGTTTATATTCGCGACGGACACAAGATAAGGACGGCCTTTGAGCGAAACTTCGTTTTTAAAATCATCCAGACCTTTAGCGGAGGCGGCATCCACCGCGCGCAAAACTTCAGCTGGCGCCTTTATGCCGGGACTGATTATCGAATGCCCCAGCGAATCGCTTATCAACTGACCGCCGGCGTCTACAAAACCCATATTCCCCGGCGAATTGCGCCCCATAACGCGGACAATCTCCCCGATGTAGGCCAGGCTCATGCGGGCCAGAAGAAACCCCTTGGCGCTATCGCCGCGCCCGCTAGTAAGCGGCGCCACAAGAACGAGAGCCGGCGGTGTATATTCGCTGTATTCTACCGCGCCCGATGACGAGTGTTCGGAAACGGCGGTCTTAAAGAGTTCCGACTTTGAGTAATCTTTAAGATCTTTAGAGGCCGCCGGTCCGATTTTAAGAACCTCTCTCCCGGAAGCGTCCAGAACAGAAAACTCTGAGTATATGCTGGGGTTCTCCTTTATCCTGTTTTCCAGCTTTTTTTTCCTGACTTCCCGGGACGCGTTAATAAAATCCTCAGCCGAAGATAATTTGGAGATATCGTAATTAAGCCTGAGCAGGTCGTCGGCGATATTAGCCACGATCCTGGTCCTCATCTCCATATAAGCGAGCGCGTCTTTTTTTTCAAGTTCCTTGTTGCCGGTCATAAAATGACGGGCGAGGATAAGGAACGGCAGCAGGAACATAAACGCCACCGCCGCCACAAATTTATATTTATTAACGCGCATAGTTTCACCTTGTCTCGTAAATGTATCTTAAATAGTAGTGGTTCTCGCCTTCCAAATTATATTAAATGTAGTAGCGAAATTTACACGCCCCGGACGGATGGACCGCCCGCTGAAAGAGCCTCATAGCGATAACCCTATGCATAAAGAAATAACGCTTGAATTTAAAAAGATAGTCGGCGAAGGTAAGGCCCTGGGCCGCCACGAGGGAAAAGTTGTTTTCGCCTACGGCATTCTTCCCGGTGAAACTGCCCGCGTGCGCGTAACCATGGAAAAGCGCAACTTCATGGAGGCAGAGCTTCTGGAAATCCTCACTCCCTCCTCAAGAAGGATAGAACCGAAAGAAGACCATTATATCAGCTGCTCGCCATGGCAGATCATGGATTACCCCCTCCAGGCAGAGACAAAGAAAGGCCTGGTCGAAGACCTGCTTTACCAGACAACGAAGGAAACCATAAGACTGGACAAATTTTATGAGGCAAAGACTCTCTTCGGCTACCGCACGAAGATAGAGTACAGTTTTACCAGTGACAACGGGAAACTGGCCTTCGCATTCCATAAGCGCGGCAATTACCGCGATATGTACGTGATGCCAAAAGGCTGCGCGCTCATGAGCGAGAAGACCAACGCCCTTGCCCTTGAGATACTGGCTAAGCTTAATGAGGCCGGCCTGACCCCGGCCGATCTAAAAACGCTCATATTCCGCGAGGCCAAGAATACCGGCGAACGGATAGCGGTCCTGTTCCTGAAAAGAAAGGACATCGTCCTGCCGGAATTCAGGCTGGAAGGACTGAACGGCTTTATAGCCGCGTATTCCAATCCCCTGAGCCCCATGAGCTCCGCCGACGAGATCATCAGCGCCTGGGGAAATGATTTTGTGACCGAAAAAGTCTGCAACACCGTCCTGTCCTACGGCTTCGACTGTTTTTTTCAGAACAACATGGAACTTTTTGAAGAAGCGCTTAATGAGATACGGGGCGCGGCGTTCAAGTGCGGAAAGATCATAGACCTGTATTCCGGCGTGGGCGCCATAGGCCTGGCGCTCAGGGATCTTGCGGACAAGATTTACGCCGTGGAATGCGTACCCAACGCGGTCAAATACGCCGCGCTTAACGCGACGCAGAATAACGCTGGTAATTTTGAGATACTCTGCTCGATGATGGAAAAAGCCGACGCCGCCCTGCTTGCCGGAGCCGATATCCTGGTGCTGGACCCGCCGAGGGCGGGCCTGCACCAGAGAGTGGTAAAAAATATAATGGAACTGCTGCCCAAAAGGATAATCTATTTGTCCTGCAACCCTATAACCCAGGGCCGCGACGCGGCCTTCTTCCTTGAGAAATACAAACTGGTCCGCTCAGCGGCCTTCGACTTCTATCCCAACACCCCCCACGTGGAAACCCTCCTGGTCTTTGAAAAGGACTAATAAGGTAATCCGTAAGTATAAAGTAACACCGGCCAGTCGGCTTTGGGTTTAGCGCCGCAGGATAGCAAAGCGGGGTCCTGCCGACGGGTAGCCTTTTTGCGTTCCATCGGCGGCCTGCTGGGTCAAAAAGGCTACCCATCGTCACCCCGCGTAAAACTTACGCGGGTTATGTTCGCGCGGCTTTATGACCCGGTGTTCCTTTAAACCACCAGTCCATGTTTCATTATGTTGTAGGAAAGAAGCGCTAAGGACTTAATCTGTAGGAAGTTAATATGTGTAAGTGTAATGGGGGGGTGGCGAGGGTGGCGTTGGAGGGGTGACGGGGCCAGGCCTTTTCGAACCCGCAGGTTTCCGAGTGGACTACGCTGCCGTTAAGTTTTGCTGCGGACACTGGGTTCGGGAACGCGAAAAGGCCTGACCCCGGCAGGACCCCGAACTGGCAGCCAACTGCTATACCGACTGGGCATCTTGTGGATACCGTTGAATTGTGTCGCTTCGCTCCACCCGCGGCGCATTGAGCAAAGGACAACTCGGCACGGAGTTTACCTGGGTTTGTTCGGGAGGGCCTCTACTATTTTGGCGGAAAAGACGGACGCTTCGTAGGCCAGCGGCTTATTTTTAATGCGCTCCACAAGGCCTTTCGCCAGCTGGGCGAACATGCCCCCCAGAAAACTTTTAGACATTTCAGCCTTAATCACCGCCGCGTCCATGCTCCAGATATAATTCCCGGATTTAAGGTCCCACAGCATTACCCTGCCTTTTATCATGCGGCGGTTATAGACGCCTGCCATTACTTCCCCGAATTCATTTATGTCTCCGTAAAAAAGCCTTTCAACTCCGAGCCATTTGCAGATCTCCGCCTGATCGGCCGCGCCGAGCTGCCCTCCCTGCGTAAAGCCATGCGAGAGCAGCAGCTTATCGGTAGCTTCAAGCGGCTGGATCCGGTAGCCGGCGTCACTCAGCGCCTCGCGTATAAGGGTCCGGAGCATAGGCGGCCCGTCTATACTGGTAGTCTGATCGGTGAAAGGCAGGATGGCTACGGACCCCGCGAACCAGTCATCTCCCTCTGACCTGACAGCTGATCCGGTAGACAGCATTATGTCTAAGTCGCCCAGGATCTCGTCCCATTTCGCCGGTTTGGATTCCTTATCCCCCGCGGCAGCCTCGCGGGCGCTCAGGTAATAGTTTTTGGCCGCGGAATAGTCCCCGCGCACTTCAGCGGCGACTGCCAGGTCCGTCATATCCCGCCAGTCCTTATGATCCCTCGCGCGAGAGGACCAGATGTTTTCCGCCTCGGTCCATTTCCCGCGCCTGGCCAGATCCGCCGCCCTGGCGGATTCAGAATCGTCCTTTTTGCTGAAGAGAGGCCGGGCCCGGAGTACGGACCGGCCGATATAACGATCGGATAGCCTGGCCGTGACCGCGCCAAACAGCTTAGCCTCATTCTCGGCGTACCAGTCAGCGGCGCTTTTACCCTTGTCTGGCCTCTCTTCGGTATAGACAAAAGTATCGGACATTTTATCCAGAACCTTCCAATCAGCGCCGGCGCGCAGCTTGATATCAGCGCTGATAGAAGCCGAATAAACCCAGACGTCGCTTTTGACGGTCTGCCTGGCCTTATTCTTGTCGTAATATACGCTTGACCGGCTTTCCTTCCTGGCTGAAACCTCAGGCTCAGATATATCAAGTTCTAAAATTCCGGAAGGATTAAAATAGCGTATGTACGGATCGCTCTCCTCCTGTGTGCGGAAAACCCTGTGAGCCAGCACTTTTATGCCCGGCTTTGAGAACGCAAGCGCCGTCCTTCTTATAAATTCATAAGTATCCAGTTCCACGCGCCGGCTGTTCATAATGCCGCCGATTATATCGCCCATGGCACTTTCTTCCGGCTCGGGCGGAGCTTTGACGGCAATATACAGAGAGGATAATGCTTTTCTTGTCTCAATAATATTGCTGTTTTCCGGAAGAAAATACGGGATCCGCACGGAATAGTAATTACCGCAGCCGCAAAAAATCAGCAGAGGCAGGAGAGCGGCCGGCTTCTTAAATTTTTTAAGCATATTTCTGTATTTCATATTTTTTCACAAGCTGTTTCATTCCCATTTCATACAAAGATCCGGCGGCGTGTTAACGAGCCGTCTTCGCGAGCAGCCAGAGGTATTCGACATTGCCTTTGGCGCCTTTTATCGGCGACTCAATAAGTCCGGCTTCTTCAACATTTTTTAAATTTTCTTTTACGAAAACCCTTAGCGATTCCACAGCCTTCAGGCGGGTCTCATCAGATCTGACTATGCCTTTTTTCAGGTCCTGCGGCTGGAGCTCAAACTGCGGTTTTATAAGGGCGATAACACGCGCCATCGGGGCGACGGAATTGAAAACGGGGCCAAGTATGAGCCTCAGGGATATAAAGGAAACATCTATGGCGGCCAGGACGGCCGGTTCCGGAAACATCTCGGGCTTTAAGAACCGGGCGTTGGTCTGCGGCATGAATACCACTTTGGGGTGGTTCCTGACTTTTTCATGTATCTGGCCCTCACCGACATCAACGGCATAAACTTTTTCAGCGCCCTCCTGCAGAAAGCAGTCAGTAAAACCACCGGTGGCCGTGCCGATATCCAAACAGATCTGGCCTTTCACTTCTATCTTAAAACTGTCAATGGCTCCTTTAAGTTTAAGTCCGCCTCTGGAAACATAAGGGCAATCGGATTTGACAATTTCTATGATGTCGGTCTCCTTTACCGTCTTGCCTGCTTTATCGGCCGGAGCGCCGTTAACCCTTACCATCCCGGCCATTATGCAGGCCTGCGCTTTTACGCGGGATTCAAACAATTTCCGCTCAACGCAGGCGATGTCCAGACGTGTTTTCATGATTGAATAATATTTACGCCGATAAGGCCGCGAGTGATTATTTCAAGCGGTCTTCGTTCTCTTCCTCGTCTTCAAACTTACTGAGCTTTAATTTGCCTTCGGCGTCTTTTTTTAAAACTTCTATCTTACGCCTGATCTCTTCCAGCTTTTCTGAAAGTTCCTTTGAGATCACTACGCCTTCCTCAAAAATGGCCAGTGATTCTTCTATAGGCGTGCTTTCGTCTTCAAGCTTGCCCACGATTTCTTCAAGTTTGCCCAGTTTTTCTTCAAAACCGGCGGTCTTTTCTTTTTTTACCATAAAGTCTCCTCTTTCTTACATCGTGAATCGTAAAGCGTAAATCGGGAAGCGTAAATAGTCAATAGTCAATCTTAAATCTTTAATTCTCGCCTGATACTCTTTCCGCTTTACGCTTCCCGCTTCACGACTTCCGCCGCGCTCACGACTTCTGCCACCGCCCTGCCCTCGGCGAACTGCAGCGAAAGCCGGTCTCCGACGCTCAGGTCGGCCGCTTTTTTAACAGCCTTGCCGTCTGCTTTTTTAATTATGGCGTAACCCTTTTTAAGAGGGAAAAGCGGACTCAGGGCCTTAAGTTTTTCCCTGGCCAAGTTAAGTTTTTCTTCGCAGCGGCGTATCTTGTCGGCGGCGCCGTCAAATAGTCCTTCAGCAGCCCTGTCAAGCCGCTGCACCGGCCTTTCAAGCAGATACAGCGGGTTTACAAGCGCCCGGCTTGCGGCCAGGCGCCTGAACTTGCCGGAGAGATTTTCATAATAAATTCGCAGCGACTGCAGCAGACGCTTTTCAAGCCCGGCGATGCTGGCGGCCAGCTCCACCTTGCTTTTAACCACCAGCTCAGCCGCGGCCGAAGGGGTGGGCGCGCGCAAATCTGCGACAAAGTCGGCTATGGTAAAATCGGTTTCGTGCCCCACGCAGGAGATAACTGGTATTCTTGAACCAGCGATGGCCCTGGCCACTATTTCCTCGTTAAACGCCCATAGGTCTTCCATTGAGCCGCCACCGCGGCCCACCAGCATCACATCTATATCAGGTATTTCATTCAGATCTTTTATGGCCTGGGCTATCTCTTCTTTGGAACCAGCACCCTGAACCTTTACCGGCGCTATTATTATGTGCAGATTGGCGTAGCGGCGTTTGAGTATGGAAAGTATGTCCCTTATGGCGGCCCCCGTGGGAGAAGTGACCACTCCTATTTTCTGCGGCAGAGCGGGAATGGGGCGCTTTCTGGCGGCATCGAACAGGCCCTCGCTCTGCAGCTTCTTCTTTAACTGCTCAAAGGCAAGCTGCAGCGGTCCCTGGCCCGCGGGCTGTATCTCGCGAGCCATAAGCTGATACTTGCTCTGCTTGTCGTAAGTGGTTATGTTGCCGCGCACTCGCACCAGGAGGCCGTTTTCCAGGTCAAACTTGAGGCCCGTGGCAAAGCCGCGGAACATCACGGCCGAGATATTTGAAACGGCGTCTTTCAGATCGAAATAGGTATGGCCCAGGGACGAGATCTTGAGACCTGAAATTTCCCCCTCCACCCAGATCTCGCGAAAAGAAGTTTCAAGCAGGCACTTTATGCCCTGGCTGAGTTCGCCGACGGAATAAATTTTAGGTTCCATGATAATTAAGAGGCAAAGCGATCTGGAGGTAAGGATGCAAAGTCCTCAAGCTAAACTGCTTTACCTCCAAGCGGCTTTACATCTAGCTACTTGTCTTCT
Source organism: Elusimicrobiota bacterium (assembly GCA_037137395.1). Lineage (GTDB taxonomy): Bacteria > Elusimicrobiota > Elusimicrobia > Elusimicrobiales > UBA9959 > YA12-FULL-51-18. The sequence continues at coordinate 18,801 of JBAXKK010000006.1, read as the reverse complement.
CCCCTGAGCCGGGCCAGCCTTTTGCCTATCTCAGCCTCAAACCCCTGCTCGGTCGGCTTGTAAAATCTTCTGGGCTCGGGCATATACTCCTGCTTAACATAATGGTTGGGGAAATCGTGCGGGTACTTGTAGCCCTTGCCATGCCCCAGAGCTTCGCCGTCACGGGACGCGTCGCGCAAATGCATGGGCACCGGCCGCTCCGGGCCGTTGGTTATTTCAGCCATGGCCTTATTGATGGCCATGTAAGAGGCGTTGGATTTGGGCGAAACCGCCACATAGATGGCGGCTTGGGCCAGCGTAATGCGGCTTTCCGGCATGCCAAGCATTTCCACGGACTTAAAAGCGCTCTGCGCCACCAGCAGAGCCATGGGATTGGCGTTGCCGACATCCTCGGACGCGCAAATGAGTATCCGGCGTGCGAGAAAGCGGGGATCCTCGCCGGCTTCCAGCATCCTGGCCAGCCAGTAGACCGCGGCGTCGGGGTCGGAGCCGCGCATGGATTTTATGAAGGCTGAAATATGGTCGTAATGCTCGTCTGAGCTCTTATCGTAACGCAGGCTGCGCCGCTGTATGGATTCCCTCGCGGTATCCAAATCTATGGAGCGCTTTCCGCCCGCGTCAGGCTCGGTAGTAACTACGGCTAGCTCAAGAGCGTTCAGCAGCCGCCGGGCGTCTCCCATGGAATTGGACACCAGATAATCGGCCGCCTCTTTGCTCAGTTCAGCATTAAAGCTTTTAAGTCCCCTCTCTTCCGCCAGAGCGCGGTCCAGGATCTTGCGCAGATGACCTTCATCCAGAGTTTTAAATTCCACCACTATGGACCGCGAAAGCAGCGCCCCGTTTATGTAGAAAAAAGGGTTTTCCGTGGTCATACCGATAAGTATGACATCGCCCTTTTCCACAGAGGGCAACAGCACATCCTGCTGGGTGCGGTTAAAATGGTGTATCTCGTCCAGGATAAGAAGGACTCGCTGTTTTTTGGCAAAGCCGCCGGTCAGGCCTTTTGAAAATTCCAGTATTTTTTTAAGCTCCGCCACGCCTGCCGTAACCGCGTTCAACTCAAAAGTGCGCGCTTTAGTCCTGGAGGCGATATAGCCCGCGAGCGCGGTCTTGCCCGAACCTGACGGGCCGTAGAACACCGCTGACTGAAGGCTGTCCGCCATAATAGCGCGGCGCAGAAGTTTGCCGGGACCAAGGATATGTTCCTGCCCGGAGAACTCATCCAATTCCAGAGGGGCTAACCTGGCCGCCAGCGGCGCGGCCTCTTCTGCGGGCGCGGCTCCGGTGGTTTCCTCAAAAAGAGAATCGGGCATAATTATAATTTAAGACAACCAATATTTTATTGCTATTCGCCATTTGCTCTATGCCATTCGCAGAAACCGTAAAGGAACTTCCTTACTAAGCTGATGGCTAATGGCATAAAGCAAATGGCGGCTGTTATTCTGCGTATGGCCAATGGCGAACGGCTAACGGCGTTAAAACTACGGCCTATGGCACACTGCTTATCGCATACGGCCTATGACAATTGCTTCTGATTTCGGCACGAAGCGCCGGAATCAGAACAATTGTTTGTCCATGGCGCCTTCAAGCTTGGCGACCAGATCCGATATTTTACGCGAGTCGGCTTCGGTAGTGTTCTCGGATTTTTGTTTCAGGTTGTGTAATTCTATGGCAAATTCCATGGCGGCCAGAATGGACAGCTTGGAGGTGTCGGCAATCTTGGTTTTCTCCTCTATTGCCTCCATTTTTTCCCCAACTTGGTCTGCAATACCGCCGACCTCCAGTTCCGTGAGGCCGTCCACTGCCATACTGATAGAGCGTCCCCGGATCTTTATTACGACTTCGTTATTCTGCATCCGAATCCTCCGGGAAAAGCGTGTCCTGTAAAGTTATGGCTTTATCTATCCTGGCGGTCAACCGGGAAAGCTTCTTTTTTATCCGGCTCTTAAACTCCGCCAGCTCCCTGACGCCAGCTGAATTTTTTAATATCTTCCCGCGGTCGGCGGTTAGCGCATCCACCTGCTGTTTTAACACGGCGTTATCGTCCTCAAGCTTCTTTATGAGGGCGATCGAGCCATCCACCAGTTCTTCAAGCTGTTTTATCTTGGTATGCACGATACTTATTATATTAAAAAACGGACATCCGACGCCGTCTATAACGACCGCGCGCTACGGGAGATCCAGTTCCTTACAAAAACGCTCAAAAGGAAGGACTCGTACGCCGCTGCTGGCGTGCGTAAAATCCTTGGACCCGATGTGCACCTGATAGAAGGCAGGAATTTCAGTGCGTTCCTTAAAATAAATACATGCCGGCGATACCGCACGTTCGCCGGTCTTACATTCTACGGCGAACTCCGCCACACCGTCGCGCAGAACCACAAAGTCTACCTCGCGCTTATCGGTGTCGCGCAGATAACGCAATTCCATGCGCAGACCCCGTGTGTCCTCCAGCCAGTGGCAATATTTAAGGAGTTGTGAGGCAACCATATTTTCAAAGCGCGGCCCTCCCGCCGGCGCCTGGGACCAGTCCCATAGATAGAGCTTGCGTTCTTTCTTCACCGCCCGAATCCGCGAGCTTCCGTAGGGGGAGATGCGGAAGCAAACATAAAGTCTTTCAAGAATTGTCAACCAGCGTTCTGCTGAGTCATAAGACACCTGCAGAAGCCCGCTTAAATTCTTTACCGAAAGGGGGGAGCCCACACAGTTCGGAAGATGATGAACGAGGAGTTCAATCAGGGACACTTCCCTAACCCGCTCCAGGTCACGCAAATCATCGCGGAGAACCTGATCCTGCTGCTCTTTTTGCCAGCGGCGATGTTCCCGGTCGCTGCCAGCGAACAACGGCTCAGGAAAACCGCCAAAGCGGAGCAGCTGCTGAACCGTCTTGGCGTTAGCTGACGGATCCAACTCGCGCAGTGAGATGGGATGCAGCCGGTAGTAGTGGTATCGCCCCTGGAGGGAATCGCCGCCTTTGCGATAATAATCCAGCCGGGCGGAGCCGGTGACGATAATGGAGCGCTTTGATTTTCGCGTGTCGTAAAATCCTTTAACAAGATTGCGCCAGCGCGCAAACTTATGGATTTCGTCGAGAAGTATAATCTTTTCGTTGGCGGGCAGCTCTCCGCCTAATAGCCGTTCCCGATGTTCGCTCCGATCCCAGTTCAGATAAGCCGGATGCGTCTCGTTTTTCGGCGGGGTCTTCAGGAAGCTGAGGGCGAAGGTGGTTTTACCGACTTGGCGCGGCCCGCCGATGAATACCATCTTCTTGGATAAATCTTCATTCACGGACGCCCACAGATAGCGGCGGAGAGGGTGTTTGGGATCATGAGTGTTTTCAGGCATACCTTATTCTACCAATTTGTAAAGTCATGTCAATATGACTATACGCGGGGGGGCTTCAGAAGAGTATGTTGCAGCGGACGTAATTAAGGGGGGGCCTTAGGGGACGTTGCTTAAACGCTTAATTGCTCCTGCTTTGCTATCTCCCGGCCCTTATGCGCAAGGTATGAAGCGGCGCCGGAGCTTATCTTAAGCTCTCTCATTAATGCCGCGCCGCTCACCCCGCCCGCCGTTTTGCGCAGATAGCAATATAATGCCCTCCCGCGCGCTATCCGCGGCTGCCTGCCGGTACTAAGCAAATCTGCCTTGGTTACTCCCGTAACGCGCTCCACTTCGCGCAAGACATCTTCTTTTGTTATCTGGACACGGAATTGCTCGCCACCAACTTCCTTAATAATACTCTCGACAAATTCACCGCTGCCCAGGATTCGATCGTCAAACATCTCTCTCTCGTCCGCCTTTCGGGCAATATTAATCAGGCCTCCGATGCTCCGCAAAAGCCCGCCGACGGAAGGATTTGGCTTTTTATCATATTTTTATTTGTCGGCCAGATCTCGCCACACTGCATGCACAATATTCAGATTGTATAAAAAAATCTGTCAATTCACACCGGCAGTTTTCAACGCGGCTGTTACCTCGGGATTAGCCATAAACCACATCCACACCGAACCGGAACGGAGATTTTCGGCACTTAGCAGTATAATACCGGTGTCTATCCCTATAACATCAGCGTCAAACCAGCCGTTGGACGGATTAAAAGCGTTGGTAAAACCGTAGATATTGTAGAGACGGTCCCCATAAGTATTCTTCATCGCTTTAAGCGCGGGAAGGGCTATCTCCGGAGTTAACATGAGAGAGCCACCCGCAGCGCTAGGTGCCACCGTCCCGTCAATATTGGAGGTGGGAAGGGGCCCGCCCCAGACCATATAACCGGAAGCGCCGTCGGACGCGGTTATGCCCCAGATATCAGCGGTATAACCCGGAAAGCGGATCGCTAAATCAAGACACATCTGCCGGTTAGCTTTCGTAGCCCTGACTGAATTATCAAACCAGTCCGTCCCTTTGTCCTTTCTGCCCCTGAAATTTATCCACGCCTGGGAGTATTGATGAATGAAAAGAGGCTCGGCTCCGCTTATATACCGGAAATCCCCATATTCCAGCACAGGGCGTTTCCACGCGCGCCAGGATGAGGCTGATAACGGAAAAGAAGGAGAACCGATTCCCAGCAAATATAAGAGCATCGCTTCCGAATGGATTTCCCATCTATGGGGAATAAATCCGGTTTCCGGCCTCCAACCGTGCGAAAGTATATTTTTATCGCCGTTCAGCATCCATTTAAAATCCACGCGCCGGTAGATCTTATCGGCCAGCGCGCCAACCCTGCTATCGGAGGAAAAACATTGTTTAGCCGTCAGAACTCCGGCCAGAAGGATTGCCGTATCTATGGACGATACTTCACTGCCCCATATTCTTTCGCCGGTACCCGCGTCCATCCAGTGATAAAACCAGCCGTGCGTGTTATAAGCTTTTTCGGCAAAAAATTCCAGAGTTTTAGACGCGCGGGACGCGGCCTCGCCGGGATCCATCCAGCCGCGTTGCGCCCCGATACACAGAGCCGAGAGGCCAAAGCCTGTGGAAGCGATACTGGCCGCGGAAGCGTGGTTTGTATCACCGGATGAGCCGTCAGCGCGGGCCCGATCCAGCACAAGACCTGTTTTGGGATCGGCATTATCTATAAAAAACCGGAAAGAGCGGCGGGATAAATCTTCCAGGAACGCGTCGTCAGATTCCACGGCGGCGGCGCTTGAAATTGAAGTCTTGCCATATACAGGCTCACCGGAAGCCTCTGAGGGAACCGATAAGGCCGCGGGAATAAATAACATGGTCAATAAAAATATTTTCATTTATCGGAAACCTCCAGCATAGCCTCAAGCCCCCCCGCGGAAGATGTAGCTACATAGATCTTAAACACCCCGGGTTCAACGGCGAAGCCGCCAAAATAATAATAGCCTAACTCGGCCGGCCCCAGATCAAATGTCACATTTTTCTTTTCACCCGGAGCAAGCGTCACGCGCTTAAACCCTTTCAACTCGCGCACGGGCCTGGTTTCAGAACCGGCGATATCGCGGATGTAAAGCTGCACGACCTCGTCTCCGGCCTTTGACGATATATTTGAGATATCAACTCTCACGGCAACGGCGCCGGCCGGGCCGATTTTAGCGGATGACAGAGAAAGGCCGGAAAGCGTGAAGGAACTGTAACTAAGCCCATAACCGAAGGGATATAACGGCTCTACCTGCGAATCTATATATTTGGAAGTGTATTTATCGGAGGGGCTGGTCGGCCGCCCGGTGCTACGGTGATTATAGTAAAGCGGAACCTGGCCGACCGTGCGTGGGAATGTCACAGGCAGTTTTCCGCCCGGATTCGCCAGCCCGAAAAGGGTCCGCGCCACCACCCGTCCACCCCGGATTCCGGGATACCAGGCCTCAAGAATAGCGGGAACATTCGCGTCCAGCCAGCCCAGTTCCAAAGGCCTGCCGTTAAAGAGAACGACCACTACCGGCTTCCCGGTTTTTTTAAGCCGCTCAAGCAGTTCCAGCTGCCGGCCCGGCAGAGAGAGAAAAGCGCGGGAAGCGGCCTCTCCGCTCATATCCGCTGATTCTCCAACGGCGGCGACTATAACATCAGCATCGGAGGCCGCGGCCACCGCCTGTTCCAATTCTTTATCGGTCCCTCCGTTTACGGGACAACCAGTGGAATAAACCACGATGGTGCCGGGTGACACTGTCTCCTTAATACCTTCCAGCAGGGTGACAGCGTCTTCCGCCTTACCGTCTCCTGACCAGCTTCCCAACATATCAATCCGACTGCCGGCTAGGGCGCCGATCACCGCTACCTTTTTTACGGCCGGATTAAGAGGCAGCAAACCGCCTTCGTTCTTCAGGAGTACCAGAGAGCTAAGGGCTGCCTCCTCCGCTAACTCAAGGGCCTGCGGGGTTTTAAGGACTGACGCTTCCAGCTTCGGGTCAATATAAGGATTCTCAAATATTCCAGCCCTGAACTTGGCTTCCAGCACGCGCCGCACTGAATCATCAAGAGTTTTAGCGGGAATCTTTCCCCCTGACAGAGCCGCCGGAATTGTGTCCCGGTAAAGAGTGCTCACCATTTCCATATCAATTCCGGAGCGCAGCGCTTTTAAAGCGGCGTCGCCCCCGTCTTCGGCAAGGCCGTGGGCGATAAGCTCCTTTACGGAAGTATAATCACTTACGACAAAACCGCTGAATTTCCACTCCCCGCGCAAAACACCGCCGATAGTTGAATTATTGGCGCTGGACGGAACGCCGTTCAGATCGTTAAACGCGCTCATCACGGTAGCCGCGCCGGCCGCAAAGGCCGCTTTGAAAGGCGGATAATAAATATTGCGCAGAACTGTTTGCGAGAGGTCGGTGCTGTTATAATCCCTGCCGCCCTCCGCCGCTCCGTATCCCACCCAATGCTTCGCGCAGGCCATCACTTTGCCCTGCGCGCCAAAATCCGAGCCCTGAAATCCGCGCACTCTGGCGACCGCCATAGCCGACCCCAGATACGGATCTTCTCCGGCGCTTTCCGCTATGCGGCCCCAGCGCGGATCTCTGGCGATATCTATCATCGGCGCGAATGTCCATTTAAGTCCGGCCGCGTAAGATTCCGCCGCGGCGACAGAGGCGGATCTCTCCGCCAGTTCCGGGTCCCACTGCGCGGCTTCCCCGAGAGGAATAGGGAAAATAGTCCTGAACCCGTGGATCACATCAAAAGCGAAAAGTATTGGAATGCCAAGGCGTGAATTCTCAACGGCCTCCTTCTGCAATTTATTAACATTCCCGGCGAAACGAACGTTTAGCGTGGAACCGAGGCGGCCTTCGCGGGCCAGTTTAAGATGCTCCTCGCGGTATGCCCCGTCGGCATGGCCGTCAAGCTGCTGAAGCTGCCCAAGTTTCTCTTCAATGGTCATTCTGCCAAGAAGGTCGGATGCGCGCTCCGACACGGAAGCCCCGGCATTTTTATAAACAGGACCTGACGCCGCGGCTTGGGAGGATATTGAGGCAACCGCCAATATAGCCGGACACGCAAGTAAGATACGAAGTCTTTTCATGACACCCTCTTTTTTAAGATTATTTTGCGCTACACCGGCGCAATATCACAGAGCAAGGAAGGATTCAGGTTAGTGAAGGAAACAAAACTCTTACCTGGCCCCCGTTATTAACTTCTTATTTTGGCGCCGAAGTTCATGGAGAGCTTCAGCAGGATGGCGGCGATGCGCGTATTTGTTTCTTCGTCGGTCAGCGTCTTGTCCATCGAGGAGAAAGTGAACCTGATAGTGATGCTCTTCAGATTTTCGCCTATGCTTTTGCCTTTGTATACATCGATAAGTTTAACGGCCGCCAGATCCGGAGCTTTGGAGATCTCTCTCTCGATATCTCCCCATTCGAACTTATCTTCTATAACCACCGACAGATCCCGCCAGGTGTTAGGGAACGACGACACCGGTTTTATCTGGGTCAATCGGGACCAGAACTCAGGCTTATAAGCCGCGACAAGCGCCGCGACAGGTAGTTCAAAATAACAAATCTGATTATCCTTGAAATCGCTGTTCCGCGCCGTCATCGGATTTATTAAACCCAGGCAGCCGGCCCGCGAATTTCCCAGCCGCATCTCAAGGGCCGCGCCCGGATGCAAATAAGGCGGCGGGGCCTTCGAATGCTCGAACCTGAAGCCGCCATAACCGGCGAACACGGCGCTCATGACACCTTTTAGATGGTAAAAATCAGCGCAAGCGGTACCCCCGCGCCAGAACTCCGAAGCCGGGAAGGATCCATACATAAGACCCGCGCACATCGTCTCTTCAAAATGGCCTTTTTCAGTCTTCCTGAAAACATTACCGACCTCAAAGATAGAAACCGAGCTCCGGCCGCGATTCAAATTGTACTTTAAAGTCTTAAGCACGCCCGCCACCATGGCTGTGCGCATAAATTGATAATCGGCTGAAAGCGGGTTCTTGAGCGGCACCGCCTCCTCCTCGTTAAGCAGGCAGTTGCGAAAATCCTTCAGGGCGATAAAGTCGTAGTTGTAGACCTCGGAAAAGCCCAAACCGGCCAAGCGGTTCTTGAGTTCCGTAGTTACTTCATATGACGGCGCGGCGGCGGCGCGCATCATCGGCATGTTAGACTTGGCGGGAATGACATCGTAACCTATATATCGGGCCGCTTCTTCCGCTATATCCCAAACGCTGTCAATATCCTGGCGATAGCTCGGCACCGAAAACTGCCAGGGCTTGGCGTCAAGAAGCCCCGGCTGTATGGCTTTCAGGCAGGCGAATATATCTTTCTCGGAAATGTCGGCTCCCAGAATAGCGTTCACGCGCTCGGGGCGGACCTCTATGACCTTGGGCTGATACTTTGACGGATAGTTATCCGTAACCTGCGTTACTTTCGCGCCGGGGACGGCTTCAAGTATTATCTGCGCCATGCGCCGCGCCGCGTAAACTGTCAGTTCAGGATCGGTGCCGCGCTCAAAACGGTATGAAGATTCGGTTTTGACGCCGGATTTTTTTGAAGAAAGTCTGACCGCGGAGGGGTTGAAAGAAGCGGACTCTATCAAGACCGCCGTTGTAGTTTCCGAGACCGCCGACGCCATTCCGCCTATCACTCCGGCAAGGGCGGCGGGGCGGTCCCGATCCGCGATAACCAGCATGGTTTCATCAAGTTTCAATTCCTGATTGTCCAGCGATCTGAGCGTTTCCCCCGATACCGCGGGGCGGACTATTATCTCAGGACCGGCGAGTTTTGCAAGATCGAAACAGTGAGCGGGCTGACCCAGCTCAAACATCACATAGTTGGAAACATCTATTAAAATATTGTTTTTAGGATTTGCGCCCATGGCGCGCAGACGGCTGGCCAGCCACTCCGGAGTTTTGGACGCGGTGAGATTCTCCAAAACTATGCCGGTATACCGGCGGCAGAGCTTCGGGTCTTCAATTTTAATGGGCACGACAGTCGCGGCAGCCGCGACTTCGGGCACGACCGGCTTTTTAAAAGGAAGATTATAGAAAGCGCAGAGTTCGCGGGCCAGGGCGTAATGCGACAGACAATAGGCCAGATTAGGCGTGATCTCAACTTCCAGAACGCAGTCGGGCTTGGCAAAAAGCGTGGAGGCGTCCGCCCCCAGCGGAGTGTTTTCCGGCAGGATCAGGATACCGGAATTGTCATAACCCTCAAGGCCCAGTTCCCCTGCGGCGCAGATCATCCCCTCCGATTCAACGCCGCGTATTTTTGCCTTCTTCAGCACGCCTTCGGCCAGAACGGCGCCAACCTTAGCGAAAGCTATTTTTTGCCCGACGACGATATTTTTCGCGCCGCAGACGACCTTCATAACGACAGTTCCGTCGTTCACGTCGCAAAGAGAAAGTTTGTCGGCGTTCGGGTGTTTATCTATGGCTAAGATCTGGCCCGCGACCACGCCGGAGAAAGAGGCTCCGGTGCGCGTGACCTCTTCGATATTAAAACCCAGACGGGTGAGCTTGCCGATGAGGTCATCAACCTCCAGGGGAGCGCCGATAAATTCCATCAGCCAGGAGTGCTGTATTTTCATAGCTGCTTAAGTATCCTCAAATCGTTCTCGTAAAGCATGCGCATATCACGGATGCCGTACAGCAACATAGCGAAACGCTCTATGCCGGCGCCGAAAGCGAAACCGCTCCATTTCTCGGCATCATAGCCGCAGGCTTTTATGACATTTGGATGAATGACGCCGGCTCCCAGCAGTTCTATCCAGCCCGTTCCCTTACAGACCGGACAGGCGCCGGAACCCTTGCAGAACACGCAGGAAACCGCGACCTGCGCTCCGGGTTCCACGAAGGGGAAGAACGAAGGAGAAAAAGAAATTTTGGCCTGGCCGCCGAAGAGATCCTTCATAAAAGCCTCAAGCGTCCACTTGAGGTCGGCCATGGTGACATTTTTATCCACGTAAAAACCTTCCATCTGGTGGAAAGCGAAGGAATGACTCGCGTCCACCGCCTCTGAACGGAACACACGACCGGCGGAAACCACGCGCAACGGCGGCTCCTGGCTCTTCATCGTGCGTATCTGGACAGGCGAGGTATGGGTCCGCAGCAGCAGGTCTTTCCCCCTGGCGTCCTTGAGGTCGACATAGAAGGTATCCTGCATGTCGCGCGCGGGATGGTCAGGCGCGAAATTAAGCGCCTCGAAATTAAAATAATCTTCCTCTATCAGCGGGCCTTCGGCTATGGAGAAACCCAGCTTCTGAAAGCCGTCATACATTTTATTGGCAGTAACAGTGAGCGGGTGCAGGCTGCCCTTGGGGAAAGGATACCCCGCCATAGTAAGGTCGAATTGGGATTTGTTGAGATTAACGACGCCGGCGCCGGTTTCGGTCTTGCGCGCGTCCAGAGCGCCGGAAAGTTCCGTCTTCAGGGCGTTGCCAAGGGCACCGAGAATTTTCCGTTCTTCTATCGGAAAGTCCTTGAGGTCCCTCAGAAGCAGGGTTAATTCACCCTTCCTGCCCAGATAATGTGTTTCAAATTCCGCGATTGCGGCGACATCAGTTTTTCCAAGCGTGGAAAGGAAACTATCCCGGATAAGGGATAGTTTCGCCTTCCAATCATCCTGATTCATGAGGTTTTGGTTAAAGAAGCCTTGGCGAGCTCAACGAGCCGCGTGAAAGAACCAGGGTCCTTTATGGCTATCTCGGAAAGCATCTTCCTGTTGAGCAGGATGTCGGCTTTCTTGAGCCCGTTTATGAAGGTGCTGTAGGTCATGCCCTCTTCGCGGGTGGCGGCGTTAAGCCGGACTATCCACAGCTGGCGGACATCGCCTTTCTTGTCTTTGCGGTGGGTGTAAGCGGAGGTCAGGGCCTTCTTGACCTGCTGTGTCGCCATCCGGAGACGATTCTTTTTATCGCCGTAGTAACCCTTGGCGAGCTTAAATATTTTTTTCTTTCTTTTATTTCTTGCTACGCTGTATTTTATTCTCATGATAATTTCCGTTCTAAGAGGATTAAGGATTAGGCGCTAAGAATTAAGTTCTGAAACCTTACTGTTTAATTCTCATCACTTGCTACTACTCATACGGCAGATAACTTTTAAGAAGCTTGCCCTCTACGCTGGTGGGCTCTTCCACTTTAGCGGTTCGGAGCTGACGGCCTCTTTTAGCAGACATCCCGGTTAAAAGATGACGGAGCCCCGCTTTCCGGTGCAGCCACTTGCCGCTTTTGGTTTTGCGAAATCTTTTTTTCGCGCCGCTGTGACTTTTCATTTTAGGCATAATATTTCTCTCATGTAGTATCGCAGACAAATCGTGACAGGGTGACCCTAGTCAGCCCGGTTTGACCTCTGGTGATATTATATTAAATAAAACGGCTCTCTTGCAAAAAAGCGGCGCTTTAATTAGCCGGATTGACCGGCTTAGGCGCGGACGGCGCCTTCGCCGCCGGGGCTTTTGCCGCGGTCGGAGCGACGGGGGTAAGCATGATGCTCATCCTGTTTCCCATCATCTGCGTGCGCCCCTCTACCGTACCCACCGGAAGCAGCGTGTTCTTCACCTTCATAAGTATATCTTCACCCAGGTTCCGATGCTGATTCTCCCGGCCATGGAACACGACTGTAACGCGCACCTTATTCTGTTCTTTGAGAAACTCTTCTATGTGCTTTATTTTAGTTTCAAGGTCGTGCGTGGCTATCCTCGGATTAAAGCGTATCTCTTTCAGGACGCCCGCTTTCTGTTTCTTGCGGTTCTCTCTGGCCTGCTTATCCAGTTCGTAAAGATACTTGGAGAAATCCATTATTTTGCAGACCGGCGGATTGGCCATGGGGGCGATTTCCACCAGATCCATCCCGGCGGATCTGGCCATATTCTGCGCCTCCAGGATGGGCTTCACGCCTATCATGGTGCCGTCGGTCGCGATCAATCTCACCTGCGCCACATTTATAAACCTGTTTATTCTTACCCTTTTATTATCGTGATACAAGAACGTCCTCCTTGTTTATTGTGCACCAAAGCAAAATTTAACAACGCCTCAGTCCACCCGCACCCCGCGCCTGCTGCGACTTAAAGCGCGGGCCTAGTTGTCACTAAAATATTTCAGATTAGCCTGAAAGTTGCTGTTGCACCTTTCCGCCCGCATAGCGGGCGCCCATTCGGGAGGCATACATCTCTTCGGGCCGGGCGCGCATAGCGCTGGGCTCTCAGCCCGCTACGCGGGGAATCCTGCATAACAATCAGGATTCAGATTAACGGCTTAAAATCGTCCGGACACTATGTAATCTACAAACTTTCCCCCTGCCAGTCAATGGGCCCGACATTTTTACCCCACATACCCCACGCCACGCATCAGACTCAACAATCATCAAGCGGCCAATGGCAGCATGTGCATTATTAATTATCCCGATAACTGATCTTATAAAAAACCAGTCCTAAGCATTCCTGCATCGCGATCCTGAGGTGTTCAAGACTCCCGGGCAGAAAATCCACATAATAGTACTTAGCAAGTTTTGAGGTTTTATATGCCGCAGGATAAGGAACTGCGTCTTTGAAGCCCGCGTTTTTAAAACTCCACACGGCACGCCTCATATGGTACGCGGAAGTTACTATCGCTATTTTTGTATAACCTTTCTCATCGCAGATCTTTTTTGAGAAGACAGCGTTCTCCCTGGTATCGCGGGCAAACTCTTCGGTAAAAATATTTTCCCGTGGCACACCCAGACTTATAAGTTGTTTTTTTATCGCTACGGCCTCCGACCCGCTTGAGAACAACGCCCCCCCGGTCACAATCACCGGCAGTTTATACCGATGGTATATCCGGGAGGCCACCAGAGCCCTTTCAAGCGACACGCAGGAAAGTTCCGGTATGCCGAAGGGCTCAGGGGCCCCCTCCCGTATCCCCCCGCCAAGGAGCACCACAGCGTCGGCCTTCAGTTCCGACGGAGGGAGATAGGCGTACTCAAGTTTGGTGAGCGCGAAATCTTCTATGGGTGTTATTGACGCGCCCCAGATCAGCAGGGCGAAACCGGCCCAGACTAGCGCCTGCTTGCGGTCTTTTCTAAACCTCAGGACAGCCATGCAGAGAGCCAGCACCGAGAATATTCCAGGCGGCAGCAGGAACGGGGTCAGAAGTTTTTTAAATAGGAACATAACGACAGTGGGTAGTGATTAGTGGGCAGTGGTTAGTAGTTAGTGGTTAGTGATTAGTGATTAGTGACCGCTGGTAGTGTATTTTTTACTATCCACTGCTCACTGTCCACTAAACACTGTTCACTGACCACTGATGTTAGCTTTTTATGCGCATGCTATAGAAAGAGCGCCAGACAAAGACCACGCTTATCAGGAAAAAGACCACCGCCAGCATACGACTCATCTTCGGGTCCATGGTGATAGCCAACTCAACGGCCAGCAGCCCGAACAACGTGGTAAACTTGATTATGGGATTCATGGCCACCGAGGAGGTGTCTTTGAAAGGATCCCCCACGGTGTCTCCGACTATGGAGGCGTCGTGGAGCGGCGTGCCTTTCATATTTAATTCAGTCTCCACCAGTTTCTTGGCGTTATCCCAGGCGCCGCCGGCGTCAGCCATAAAGATAGCCTGATACAGACCGAAGATGGCGATAGAGATAAGGTAGCCGATAAAGAAGTAGTGGTTCACGCAGGCAAAGGCAAGCGTGGAAAAGAAAACCACCATAAAAATATTGAACATTCCTTTCTGGGCGTACTGTGTGCAAATCTCCACGACCTTCTTGGAGTCCTCAACAGAAGCCCTCTCGCCGCCGCCCTCAAGCTTGATGTTCTTCTTGATGAACTCTACCGCCCGGTAAGCGCCGGTGGAAACGGCCTGTATGGAAGCCCCGGTGAACCAATAAATGATGGAGCCGCCGGTGATGAGGCCCAGCAGGAACACCGGATTCATAATGGACAGCCCCTCGTATATACCTTCCGGACCCAGAACGCCGTATTTGACCTTCAGCATCTGTATGATGGCGAATATCAGCGTGGTGGCGCCGACTACGGCCGTGCCGATTAGCACAGGTTTGGCGGTAGCTTTAAAGGTGTTGCCCGCGCCATCATTCTCCTCCAAAAATTTCTTACCGTTCTCAAAATCAGGCTCAAAGCCGAAGTCCCCCTTCAGCTCTTCCCTGATGCCAGGAATGGCTTCTATGGCGGAAAGTTCATAGACCGACTGGGCGTTATCAGTAACGGGGCCGTATGAATCAACCGCGATGGTCACCGGGCCCATACCCAGAAAGCCAAAAGCCACAAGGCCGAAGGCAAAAATAGCCGGGGACGCCATCAGCGCCGCCAGCCCCAGCGTGGAGACGGCGTAAGCTGAAGCCATCAGGGCTATGATAGCCATGCCCATCCAGTAGGCGCTGAAATTTCCCGCGACCAGACCGGACAGTATGTTAAGCGAGGCGCCGCCTTCTCTGGAAGCTGAGACCACCTCGCGAACGTGGGAAGAGTTGGTGGAGGTGAACACCTTGACCAGCTCAGGGATAAGCGCGCCCGCTATGGTGCCGCAGGTGATAATGGTCGATAGTTTCCACCAGAGCGTACCGTCGCCCAGCTCCGGGACCAGGAGATAGCTAAGAAGGTAGGTCATCGCTATCGAGACAAAAGAGGTGAGCCACACCAGCATAGTGAGCGGGTGCTCAAAGTTGAATTTTTTGGCCTCTCCATACATGCCTTTCGTGATGAGGCCGTTGATCCAGTAAGAGAAGGCGCTGGTTGCTATCATGCCTATGCGCATGACGAAGATCCAGACCAGCAACTGTATCTGAGTGGTCCGGGAAGCAGCGACAGCCGACTCTTCCGTCAACCCGCCTTTCATGAATACTTCGGGTGAAACCGCCAGCAGTATGAAAGTTATCAGTGCCACGCCGGTTACGCCATAGGTCTCAAAACCATCGGCGGTGGGACCCACTGAATCGCCGGCGTTGTCGCCGGTGCAGTCGGCGATAACTCCCGGGTTCCGAATGTCATCTTCCTTGATTTTGAAAACGATTTTCATCAAATCTGAACCTATGTCGGCGATTTTGGTGAATATGCCGCCGGCTATCCTGAGCGCGGCCGCGCCCAGCGATTCGCCGATGGCGAAGCCGATGAAACACGGGCCGGCGTAGTCACCCGGAACAAACAGCAGGATGAACAACATCATTATCAGCTCAACGCTGATAAGAAGCATACCGATGCTCATGCCGGCCTTGAGCGGTATAGCCATGGTCGGATAGGGCAGACCTTTAAGCCCCGCGAAAGCCGTGCGGGAATTGGCGTAGGTGTTAATGCGTATGCCGAACCACGCCACCGAGTAGGAACCCAATATGCCGACGATGGAAAAAATGACAATAATGAGAATCTTGAAAGCGGTCATCGCGGGGTTCAGACTGAAGTACCACACCATTATGGCGGCGATGAAAGCCCAGAGGATAGCCAGGAATTTGCCCTGTGTTATAAGATATGTCTTACAGGTTTCATAAATAAGTTCAGATATATCCTTCATGGACTTATGGACAGGAAGTCTGGAGATCTGCACGGATTGCACCAGGCCGAAAAGGACGCCCAGCGCGCAGATGAGAAGCCCCCAGAGCAGGAGATTGTGCCCGGTTATGCCCAGGAAAGAGACGCTTGAAAGATCAGGGATCTGCAGCTCCGCCTCGCTGGCAAAAGCCACGCCGGAAGAGAGCGCCGCGTAAACCGCAACCGCCGCAACTGCTTTAAGTTTTCGCATGTTTTACTCCTCTTTAGAGTGAATATGGGAACTTATACCGCCGTAAACCACAAGCCGTAGGCCACATGCTCTTTAGGAATTTCCTTAATAGCGTATAGCTTACGGCCTATGGCGCGGCTGAAATAACCGCATATAATTTATAACTGTAATTTCTGCCTTGGCAAAAATTACGCCTTAACTGAGACATCTATCGGCAACCCGGGGCCCATCGTGGACGACACATACACGGATTGCATATACACGCCCTTTGAAGAAGACGGCTTCACCTTAAGGACCGCGTCGATAATAGTCTGCACATTCTCGGCAAGATTCTTCTCAGGGAAGGACACTTTGCCTGCCGGCGCGTGCACGATGCCCTGCGGATCGGCTTTAAACTCTATGCGCCCGGCCTTAAGCTCTTTCACGGTCTTGGTCAGCTCAAAGGTCACAGTGCCGCTCTTCGGATTAGGCATAAGGCCCCTGGGACCAAGCACTTTACCGAGCTTGGCGGCGTCTTTCATCATGTCCGGGGTGATGACAAGAACGTCGAAGTCCATGGCGCCTTTAAATATGGTCTCAATGAGTTCCGCTCCGCCGATCAGATCGGCTCCGGCGGCTTCAGCTTCCTTCACTTTTTCGCCCTTGGCTATAACAGCGACCTTTTTGGTCTTTCCTGTGCCGTGGG
This sequence comes from Elusimicrobiota bacterium, assembly GCA_037137395.1. Classification (GTDB taxonomy): domain Bacteria; phylum Elusimicrobiota; class Elusimicrobia; order Elusimicrobiales; family UBA9959; genus YA12-FULL-51-18. The sequence goes on along the minus strand of JBAXKK010000006.1, from coordinate 2,027 downwards.
GAAGGCTGACTGTGCTGCGGACCTGCTGATCGGAATGTTTCACATCAATACCGAGCTTCAGGTGCACCTCAACTGTCTCGTCGAATTTGGCGCTGGCGTTCTTTTTGATGATCGCCACGGCTTCTTCGACTTTATATTTCTTGATAAGGTCCAGACCTTTCTTTATGTTCTCTATTCTTTTACCCATTGTGTTGTCTCCTTGAGGTTCAAACGCAATCCCCTCGCGGGGCTTTGCTCCCTCTTGCCGAAGGGTTGAGGGTATAGGGAAGAGGGTAGAGTAAAGTCGGAAAAGCCGCTTACCCTTGACCCTGTACCCCAACCCCTGAACCCTAACTGATTATATCCACGCCCATTGAGCGCGCGGTACCCTTCACCATTTCCATGGCCTGTTTGATATCTTTGGTGTTGAGGTCAACCAGCTTTTGCCTGGCCACTTCTTCCACCTGCTTCAGAGTCATTTTTCCGACCTTGGTCTTGTTTGGCTCGCCTGAACCCTTGGCAAGGCCAGCCGCTTTCTTAATGAGCGCGGCCATCGGAGGCATCTTGGTGATGAACGTGAAGGTTCTGTCCTCAAAAACCGTGATGACCACAGGAATCGGCACGCCCTGCTCAAGTTTTCTGGTCTTCTCGTTAAATTGCTTGCAGAAGTCCATTATATTCACGCCGTGCTGACCGAGGGCGGGACCCACGGGAGGTGCAGGATTGGCGGATCCTGCGGGGATCTGCAGCTTTATCATTGTCTTTACCGCTTTTACTTTAGCCATAATATGTGTTCTCCTGAATTGTAACTTTAGAGCAACCGCTTTCCGTTAAACCTTCTCCACCTGCAGGAAGTCGAGTTCCACGGGAGTGGGGCGGTCGAAAACGGTAACCGTTACCTTTATCTTGGCCTTCTGCTCGTTCACTTCTTCCACAACTCCCATAAAATGCTTGAACGGCCCCTCTATGATGCGAACGTTCTCGCCTTTCTCGAACTGCACGGCGGGTTTCGGTTTCTCAAGACCCGCGGCGTTGACCAGTTCAAGAATCTGCTGAACCTCGCCCTCGTCCATAGGGACGGGCTTGGGATCGCCCAAAAATCCTGAGACGCCCTGGATGCCTCTTATGGCCCAGTAGGTCTGGTTGTCCAGTTCAAGACTTACAAGCACGTAGCCCGGGAAAAACTTCCTCTTGCTGACGGCTTTTTTATTATGCTTTACCTGGATAATATCCTCGGTAGGTATGAGGATCTGGAAAAGCTTCCCCGTAAGCTCGTTGTTGTCTATCTTCTGCTGGAGCATTTTGTTAACGCGCTCTTCAAAACCGGTACGCGTGTGTATAACATACCACCCTTTTGCCATTTAGCGACCTCCCAGAATACTGCCCAATACAATCGAAAGCCCGAAATCCACGGCGCTGACATATAGCGCCACGATGACTACGACCACGCTGACGGCGAAGGTGGAACGCACCACATCGCTGCGTGTCAGCCAGGTAACCTTGGTCAATTCCTGATATACTTCCTTAAGAAAACTCGTTATTTTTCCCATAAAGCGTTCACCTTTATATCCGTCGGTCCGGGGAGCGTTTATATTCGGCAGACACACACCGCCACTGCGCACCCGGGTCCGATCCGACATCCGCCCAGCTATATTTTGCTCCGGGAGCGGAAGGACTCGAACCTTCAGTTGCGGTTTTGGAGACCGCTGGTTTACCAGTTAACCGACGCTCCCAGTAAAAACAACAGTGATTCGTGGTTGGTGTTGAGTGGCTAGCGTGAGGTAAAGGAACTCCGTCACTAACCACTATTCACCAATCACTATACACTAGCTCTTAACTTCTTTATGCGCGGTCTGTTTGCCGCAGTTCCTGCAGAATTTAGAAATCTCTATCTTGAATTCCTTTTTTTTGCCTCTGGAAAAATGATAGTTCTTATTCTTACAGACCGTGCAGCCCATCGTGATTGTAATTCTATCAGCCATAAGTTCCTTTAAAACCGTGAAGCGTAAGCCGGAAAGCGTAAAGAGTTATCAGGAGTTCCTTAAATA
>JBAXKK010000005.1:0-52106 GCA_037137395.1 Elusimicrobiota bacterium | reverse complement strand
CATGCTCTGAGCTCCGCTTGAAGCGGGCAGAGAAGTAAATTCAATCCCGTAGAATTCCCCGCCTATTGAAATGCCGTAAGAATTCCCAGTTGAAACAGTATAAGGATTTGTGTCCATGTAGCCGGCCGTGTTCTTAACTTCTGAGGAAGATAAAGCTGACAAGCTTTTTCCCGCAAAAGTCTTTGCCTTCAGGCCGTTGTGGGGCTCAATGGCCGTGTCATATATCAACATGTCGGCCATCGCGCCGAATGTGACCATATCATCCTGGGGGTGGCAGCCTTTTTGACCTGTTGAAAAATAATACAGGCCGTGCAGGTAAGGCATGGTGCCCGAGCAGGTTATGTTAACGGTCTCAATATCGCTGCCGAGTCCGCCGGTTTCGTCAATAACGAGATTTGAAGATGTGTTCCCTATCACCTCTCCGGTCGCCACATTTTCGGCGTCGGACAGACCGAACATCAGGGGCTGTTTCATACTGAAGATCGACAATTTCCCCTCGTTGGAGTCAAATACCAATTCCGTGGAACCGGAATCCGTGTTTATGGTGCCGGATTTATTTAAGAACACCGTGCGGTTGTATGTGACCGAGACGAACACACGGCCCTGGGTCCCGGCGGAAATATTGTTTATGGTGTAGCGGATATTTATAGAGCTGAGCGCGTCAAAATCGCGTTTCACGGCGCGTTCAAGTATGGCCTTGTCTCCGGCGAAGTTTTCCCCGACATAGCCCAGGAATTTTTGCAGGTTCTTCTGGTTATAGGCTTCAAATACTGCGTCCAGCGTTTCGCGCACCTTCGCCTGTATGTCTTCCGTGGAAAGTGTTATTTCCTTGCGGGTGTCTTCAACCTTGTTCGTTTTGCCGGCTGTGTCTGTCACTTCCACCAGCATAGCGTAGGTCTTTCCGACTTCAGGTTTGAAGGCGTGTTCAAAAGTGCCGTTCTCGGCGAATTTGACATCCAGCCAGGAGGCCTTGTCGTCCAGGCTTATGCGCACCGAACCGACCGCGCCTTTGCCCACGGAGGCTTTGCCTGCTATTTTTATAAGGCCGTCAGCGCCCAGCGTTTCTTTAAAAATTTTTATCTTAGGGCCGGTTTCATCGGCGGCCGCTTTGTTGACATAAAGGTATTTCAGCCCTACCTCGTCGTTCGATTTCCCGAATATCCACCATTTGGCGTCGGCTGAGACCGATATGCATACTATCGCCGTTATTATTAATAGTAATTTCTTCATAATTGTATATCTCCATAGTTTGCTGCCATATGCTATAGGCCATAAGCCATATGCAGAAAGTTTATAGCACTAACCACTAATCACTATCCACTAACCACTGTTTGCTAAAACGCCGTGTTTATTCCTACTGTAACGCTTTTTTCTCTAAAGTTGCGGGAAGTGGTGGTAAAGGCGTAGTTGTTGAAGCCCGCGCGCAGAAAGATGGTGGAATCGTTAAGCTTCGCCATTAGCTTTGGGCGCCAGTAAGTGTTCAGCGCGGCGAAAAACTTATCAGAGTCGTCCGTGCCCGAGGCGGATTTGCGCAGCATATTTTGGCCGAAGCGCAGATCGCTGGTTAGATTGGCGTCCGGAGCCTCAAAGCCAAGTCCGAGCGAGTACTCGTAGAGTTTGTCGGTTTCGTCCGCCAGTTCATCTTTGGAATACCAGGTGCCGAGGTTGACGGACGGCTTAAGCACCACGGTTTTAACCTGGTGGCGGGAGTTCAGTGAGGTGTTGAAGTTAACCTCTTTCGCGTCGCGCACGCCGGTCTTGGTTCTGTATAGCGTGTATCCCAGGTTTGTGTCAGAGTCCAGCTCTCCGAAGCGGTCTCTGTAGTTGCCGTTCAGGTAGTGGTCCGCCCCGCTTGAGCCCGCGCCGTATTTGCGGTCAAACTTGTAAGAGAGGTCCGCGAAAGAATAGGGGCGGGAAGCGAAAGGTCTTTTTATGGCAGCAGAGATTTCCGGCTTCCAGTTGCTGGTCGTGCCGTCCTTCGCGCCGTCCAGATTATTGCGGTACCAGAGCAGGCCGGACGTGAAAGTTACCTGCTTTGTGTATTTATAGCGCCACTTGGTCTTGATCTTGCGGCGGTCCGGGCTGGCCGAACCAAGCGCCGAATAAAAGTCAGGTTCCACATTTTCGTATTCCAGCGAAACGCGGCTGGGGTCGGCGTCACCCACAAGCTCTATGCGGGTGGCTTTTCCCTTTTCCGAAGTCGCCCCTGTGTCCTCGTCGTAATCTGACATGGAATGCTCGCCGGCCACTGTTAGGCCAGGCATAGGAATATAATTGAAATCCAGAGTGTAGTTTTTGGCGTCGTAAAGCGGGTCCGTAGCACTTAGCCTACCGGTGTCTTTGGCTGACACGGCGCTTAAGCCGGCCCAAAGGTCGCCGTTGATGTTTTCTTTTACGCGCAGCCCGGCCGCCTGGCGGCTGATAGTGCGGGTTATCGGGTCTTTCCAGACGCTATCCCAGCGGGGATACGCCCAGCCCATGATCGCCGTCACTTCCGGCAGCTTTGTATTCTCTTTGAGAAAGCGGTAAGAGCCGCCCTTCAGCGAGGTTGCCAGCGCGTATTGCGAAAAGGATTCAAACACGTCGCCCACTGTTATGGTGTGGATATTATTGGTGGCGCGGCCTTGTATATTGGTCAGAGAAAGTTCTTTCGAGTCGTTGCGCAGGTCGTCCGTGGCCTTGCCCCCAACGGTGTAGTTGTAGTTCCAGGCGCCCCTGGTGCCAGTGCCGTAAAGGTTTAGTATTTCAAGATATTTGAGGCCTTTGGTCAGCGAGGAGGCGTCCTTCCCGGAGCCGCTTATCGCGTTGCTTACCAGCGAGAATTCATTGGAAGCGTGAAATTCGCTGGTGTTTGCCGGAGCCGTCTGCGCGGCCTCCTGGGTAAAGGCCGGGGCCGCGAGCGCCAGGCCGAGTGCGGCTGTAAATGTTGCGGTAAATCTCATTAAGCCCTCCCTGAATAACTTGGGATATTATAATAATTCCCGGTTTCAAATACCATAGACCTAACCGGGAATTCTGTTTTAAGTTTTGCCTGGCATATTTCTCCGGTGGTTCCGTACCCAATCATAAATGTGTTATTATAATTTTACTGCTAAAACTCTTTGAATTGCGAGGTGGGCGATATGAGCATAACCAAAATAAGCGCCAACAGGCTTGCGGCATTCCTGAATAAATCGCCGGACATTTTTACAAAGAAAGACATAATTTCTTTTATCAGGGCCAACGGCATAAGGATGGTCAATTTTCGTTATATTGCCGGAGACGGTCGCCTGAAAACCCTTAACTTCATCATTAACGACGAGGCGTATCTGGACAGGATACTTTCTGCCGGGGAGCGCGTGGACGGCTCGAGCCTTTTTAAGAACATAGACGCCTCCTCCAGCGACCTTTACGTGGTGCCGCGCTATAAGACCGCTTTTGTCAATCCTTTTTCCGAAGTGCCCGCGCTGGATATCCTGTGTTCCTTTTATACGCCGGACGGCGCGCCGTTCGTAAACGCTCCGGCTGAGATACTGCGCCGCGCGTCAGCGGAATTGCGCAAAACTTCCGGCTTCGATCTTCACGCGCTGGGAGAGCTCGAGTATTACGTCATTTCCCCCCGCAATCCACTCTATCCGATGAGCGCGCAAAAGGGGTATCACGAGGCCCATCCCTTTGCCAAATGGGAAGGACTGCGCTCCGAAGCCATGGCCGCCATCGCCGAGGCGGGCGGGAAGATAAAATACGGCCACTCGGAAGTCGGCTTTATCCGCACCGAAGAAATGGAGATGAGCCAGCAGGAGATTGAGTTCCTGCCGGTTCCTGCCGCGGACGCGGCCGATCAGCTGGCCGTGGCCAAATGGATGCTTTCTTCCATCGGTCATAAGTATGGTGTGACTCTTTCCTTCGCGCCCAAGATCTCAATCGGCCACGCCGGCTCCGGGCTGCATTTTCACACCGCTCTCATGAAGAACGGCAGAAATATGATGATAGAGAACGGCGAGATCTCTTCCCCCGCCCGGAAGCTCATCGCCGGCTTCCTGTCTCAGGCCAAATCCCTGACCGCTTTCGGCAATACCGTTCCGACTTCTTATTTTCGTCTGGTGCCGCATCAGGAGGCTCCTATCAGCGTCTGCTGGGGCTATAGGAACCGCTCGGCGCTGGTGCGCATCCCGCTCGGCTGGCTTAAAGCCAACAATATGATAAAGGACGCCAACCCGCTGGCCGCGAAGGATGCCGCGCCGGTGGATCACCGCCAGACCGTGGAGTTCCGGTCGGCTGACGGCTCCGCGAACCTCCACCTTTTCATGGCAGGGCTGGCCGTAGCCGCCAGGCAGGGCTTTACGATGAAGGATCCGCTGGGTTACGCTAAAAAACTTTATGTGGATAAGAACATCTCCCAAGCCGAGCACAAAAGCCTCAATGAATCCCTTCCCAAACTGCCCGCGTCCTGCTATGAGTCAGCCCAGGAGCTTGAAAAGGCGCGCGGGATATACGAGGACAAAGGGGTGTTCACCCCGGTCGTGATAGACGGACTCATCAAGCGCCTCAAGAGCTATAATGACCGCAGCCTCAGCGAACGCCTTTACGGGAAAGAAGAAGAGATAAAAAAGCTAGTGGAAGAATTTCTATATTGCTGAAGAACGGCTGCACCCAATGACCACAATTTCCGCCAAACGCAAAAGATTTATCATGCTGCTGACCTTGACGGCGGTGGTCGCGGCTTTTATAGCCTTCCGGATCTATTCCTCGCCGGAAGCGGCGCGAGCCCGCGCCGGGAAGATGCTGGTGATATCTACCGGCACCATCTCCGGCAGTCTGGATGGCACTCTTAAGCAGCGCGGCTTTACTGACGCGGAGCGTTACCGGATTTCCGGAGCCTTTTCAAATATTCTAAACCTGCGCCGGCTCACGCCTGAAGACGAATACACCATCGCTTTCTCAACCGCCGCCGAGTTTAAATATATGTTCATTGCCAAGGAGCTGAAGCAGTACTATGTTTTCCTCTCCACGGATTCCGCCGCGTACACTTCTTCCGTTCTGGAATTGGCGGTTGCCAGCGCCACGGCCAGAGTCGCCGGCAGTATAGATTCCTCCCTCTGGGAATCCATGAGCGCGCTGGGCGTTCCGCCCGACCTGATCCTGGATTACGCCGATGTGTTCTCCTGGTCGGTGGACTTTCTCACCGAAGTGCGCAAGGGCGATAAGTATGACCTGATTTATGAATATAGTAAAGCGCCAAATGGCAGGATAGTTTCAAAAAAAATACTGGCCGCCGTGTATGAAGGCGAAGAGACCGGCCGTAAGATGGCGGGGTTCTGGGGCAAAGGGTATTATGACGACGCGGGTGAGTCGGTCCGCAGTCTGTTCCTGCGCGCGCCGCTGCATTACCGCCGCATTTCCTCCTACTTCACCAATAAGCGTTTCCACCCGGTGCTTAAGTACATACGGCCACACCTGGGCATAGATTACGCCGCGCCAACCGGCACGCCGGTTTCCTCCGTGGCTGAAGGCACGGTTACCTACGCCGGCCGGAAAGGCGGTTTCGGAAATTATGTCGAGGTAAGGCATACGGCCGGTTACGTTACGGCCTACGGACATCTGAGCAGGTTCGCCAAAGGAATGCGTCCGGGCCGCAGGGTCGGGCAGGGCGATGTAATCGCTTATGTGGGCTCCACAGGGATGTCCACCGGGCCGCACCTGGATTTCCGGGTCAGACAGAATGGTTCTTTTGTGAATTTTATGAAAATAAAATACCGCTCCAGCGGGGGCTTGAGCGGTAAAGAGAAGGCGGCATATCTCGCCGGGCTTAAAACCTCACTTCCCGAATACTTTAAGTAAGAATTCCAGATTTATATACTGCTTGAAAGCCAGGAACATGGGGACCATTTCCAAGGCGATGAGCACGATTATAATTATTTCCAGCCAATGACTGCGCTTTGAATTAACTTCGCCCTGCAATATCTGCGTGATGTCGGCGAGTGTCTCCATCTTGCGGGAAATGCTTTTGCGCCAGTCGTCGAAGCGGAACTGCTCTGCGCTGGAGCGGAACACTGTGGCCAGATATGGGTCTCCTACGGTCTTAAGCGAATTTTCTATCCGGCCCAGGAATTCGGAGAACTCGATATACCGGGTGCTGGATTCCTCGGCTATGTCGGCGTAAAAATTCCTGAAAATATTAATCACGCCTTCCTTTTTCTGCTCAATAGTGTCATAGAGCTCATCCAGCTTTAGGTTAAGCAGATCGTCGTAATATCTGAATTCCAGAAGGTGGGTGAGCGAGAATTCTATGACATCCGCCACGTCGCGCTGGCCATCGGGCTCGATCAGAAGCGCGGAGTTCCAGTCTATGACGGCCAGGTCGTTGTCGGCGTACTGCAGAACATTTTCCATTATCAGGTCTCTTGAGGTTTCGGATAAAGGCTCCCTGCCTTCAGCCAGTATAAGGGCCGGCACATCCGCTTTTTCCAGCAGTTCGCGGGGATTCGCCACGCCCTCCATCTTTTCTATAAAATAGGTTATGTAGTCTTCATATGCCGCCCATTCGGTGGGCTTGCTTATCGCGGCAAGGACCCGCTTTTTTAGGGCGTCTTTCGCCGCCACGGCCGCTTTGTGGATATCGCCGGAAGCTTCTATGCCCTGAGCCAGCAGCACCAATTCCCCCCACGAAGTTCCGCCAGGGATGGTCAACTCCAGCGTGATAGACATAACTCCGTATGACCATATGCGCGCAAAGGTGCTGACCTGCAATGGAGCTCCGCTAATTTCCATGACGCCCGTCCCCAGTTCCACTTTAAGCGGGGCGTCCTTTATTATGATGGCTTTTCGGGTGTCGGTGGTGAGGTTAAGGCGCTTGGAATCTTCGCTCAGCAGCTTCTCAGCCCGCGATAAGTTCACTTCTCCGCCCACATCGAAGACGCGGTGGATAAGGATGGAGCCTTTTAATATTTTAACGGCCATAGGCGGTATTTACTTTATAACTTCTTCAATGCCCCCGATGATAGCGGTGTCAAACTCCGGGTCGTAGCCCGCCCACACATTGTGCACCGCGTGAGCCTTATTTAAAATAAAGATGTATGGGACACCCTGGGTCTTATATTTGCGCGATACTTCGCCTCCCCTGTAGGCGACGGGAAAAGTCAGGGCGAAATCTTTAGCGAAACCTTCAGCGGCTGCCGCTTCATCTTCCACGCAGATTCCGATTACGTTAAGTCCCTTTTGCGAGTATTTTTTATTCATCGCTTCTATAAAGGGCGCGGCCTTCCGGCAGAACGGGCAGCCTTCTGTGAAGAACATCAGCATAACCGGCTTGCCGGCGTAAGAAGCCAGATCTATTTCTCCGCCTTTGTAGCCGGGAAGCCTGAAGTATGATTGATTTTTTGTATAGGCCTTATCTGTGCTCTTCACCGGCAGCGCTTGCGCCGCTATTTCTGTTTGCGGGGAGCCTGCCTGCGGGTTGGAAGCTTCGCTTTTTTTGCAGCCGTAATAAGCGAAGGCCATCACATGAGCCGCCGTAACAATCAAAATCATTTTTTTATTCATAGTCCAATCTCCTTACTCTCGTAGCTATAGGCAGATATCGCCTGTTTGAAGGCGTTCCGTATAGCGCTATTGTATTATTTTTCTTAACGCGTCTAAAGCAAAATTTACGGAGCAGCGTTTTATGTCGCCGCGCGTGTGCCGGAAATTGCGGGTAAAGGTCCGGGTTTTAATACCGCGCCCGGCCACGGCGAAGCAGACCCGGCCTACCGGCATCTCCTTCGTTCCGCCATCAGGCCCGGCTATTCCGGTGACGGACACGGCATAATCGGTTTTGAAAAGGCGGCGGGCGCCTTCGGCCATCTCGGCCGCGCACCTGGCTGAGACCGCCCCCTCTTTTAGTATCGTGCTCTTTTTCACTCCGAGGAGGGATTCTTTTGAGCTGGCGGAGTAGGCTGTCACGCCGCCGATGAAATAGGCCGAACTGCCAGGTACATCGGTCAGGGCGTCGGCGACCGCTCCGCCGGTGCAGGACTCCGCCAGAGCGACGGTGGCTCTCTTTTTTTTCAGCAGGGCGCCGACCGCTTCCTCAAGAGTGTCCTCATCGGTGCCGTAGACCGCTCCGCCCAGAATCTTCCGGCAGGCTTTTTCTATCTCCGAGAGTTTTGAGGCGGCCTCGCCCGGCAGCTTGCCGGAGACGGTAAAGATAAATTCCACTATATTGGCGCCGGCCAGAATCGTGTACTGCGCGTCCGGAAACCGCCGCATCACCGGCTTCATGATTTTTTCTGTAGCCACTTCCATGAGACCGGAGACTTTGAGGCGCAGCGTCCTGATACTCCCTTCTTTTAATTTGAAAAATTCCTTTAGGTTGTCGGCTATAAAAGTGTCAAACATCGGAGCCCACTCGCTCTGGGGGCCGGGGAGAAGTATAAGCAGCTTTTTTCCGGCGGCTACTATTTGTCCGAAAGCGGTTCCGTTGGCGTTTTCAACCATTTTTGCCCCGTCTATTATGAGGCATTGGTTTTTGAAATTCGGAGGCAGTTCGCGCAAATTGTAGTTGTTCTTAAGTATCTGCTCGGCGTATTTTGAATAGATTAATTTTCGTCCGAGGGCTCTGGCTACACCCTGGCGGGTAAGGTCGTCAAATGTGGGGCCCAAGCCGCCGCAGGTTATCACCAAATCCGCGTTGTTTAGGCTGCAGGTAACTAATTTAGCTATGGCTTTTAGGTCGTCCCCTACCGAGTGCTCGCGGTAGATGCGAAAGCCAAGCGGGCGCAGCTTGGCAGCGAAGAGCGGCACATAGCGGTTGCTTTTGCTGGAAACCAGCTCGGAGCCCGTGCAGATGAGTTCAGCCTTTTTAAAATCCATAGCGTCTGACGCTTCCTCTGATGCGACTTAAATTTGCTCAAAGTAAACCTTTACCGATATAATACAAAAAGACGGGGCGATTTTATAAGTTTAAAAAAGCCCCCCGCGCCCGTAGCTCAAAAAATTATAGAATGATTTAACCCCCGCGCTTTTCCTTTGAGCCAAAACAGCGGGGATATAGATGGGAATCCGGAGGATTTATGATAAAAGAAACACTTTCAAGGATAGAGTCCGCGATAGCCAGAATCCAGGCCGCCGACGGCAAAGAGAAGGCCGAACTTGTCGCGCTACTTACGAAGCTCAAGGCCGAGCTCGCGGCCCTGCCTGAATCCAGGCTGGATGACGCGCGCAGCATAGCCCACTTTACCGAAACTGCCGCTCACGAAGTTACCCGTGGCGATAAAAGTGTGGAGCGCAAGAATCTTTCCATTTCCGGGATAGCTTACTCTGTGAAAGGTTTCGAGGTCTCTCATCCCGCTCTGGTGGAGCTTGCCAACGAAATCTGCATGATGCTCGCCCGCATGGGAATATAAGCTAACGGTTTGTTCAGCGGCGGGCCGAACAGGTTTCAACGTATTCCAGGGACGTCAGCCCGCTTATAATTTAACCCTCCCCATGACCGACGCCGCGTATTTATGAATGATGTTATTTACGGATTGCTTATTGTTTCGTTGATAATTTTAGGGCTTTCACGCTTAGCGGCGGCTGTTGAGCCGCCGAAAGCCAAAAAAATTCCGTATACGCTTGAAAAACACGGCGACGTCCGCACGGACAATTATTACTGGCTGCGTCGGCGCAAAAATCCTGAAGTCCTTAAATATCTAAAGGCGGAAAACGCCTATACCGAAGCCGTCTTAAAGCATACCGGGCGGCTGCAATCCGACTTGTTCGCTGAGATGAAGGCGCGCGTAAAAGAGGACGATTCTTCCGTTCCCTTTAAATACGGGGATTACTACTATTACAAGAGATATCAGAAAGGGTTTGAATATCCCGTCTATGCCCGCAAAAAAGGTTCCCTGACTGCGAATGAGGAAATACTGCTGAACATCAACGAAATGGCCAAGGGACAGGCTTTCTATCATGTCAATTTCCCCATCATCCGTCCCGACCATAAAATGATAGCCTTCGCCGTAGATACAAAAGGCCGCCGCTTTTACAATATCTATTTTAAAGACCTCGCGACCGGCAGGGTTTACTCTGAGGGGCTGTCTGACACCGCCGGGAATATGGAATGGGCCAACGATAATAAGACCCTTTTTTATGTCAGACAGGACGCCGAGACCCTGCGCTGGAACCGCGTCTTCAGTCACGAATTGGGCAGCCTTAAGGACCATGAGGTGTATTTTGAGGCTGACGAGACATTTGAGCTGGGCATCGCTAAAGCTATCACCGAAAAATATATTTTTATTAGGACCGGCGCCACCCTCTCTACCGAGTACCGCGTGATAGACGCGGATAAGCCATCCGCCGAGCCGCGAATCTTCTTCCCCCGTCAGCCCAAACTGGAGTACGATGTGGAGGACGGCGGCAGCGTGTTTTATATTTCCAACAACGATAACGCGAGGAACTTCAAGCTTTCCGTCTGCTCCCCGGACCAGACCGGCAGAGACGGCTGGACAGATCTGGTCCCGCACCGGGAAGATACTCTTCTGGAGGACATGGATGTTTTTGAGAATTGGCTGGTCCTAAAGGAAACCAGTGAGGCGCTACCGCGACTGCGCGTCATCAACCGCACAACCAAAGAAGAGCATCTGGTGGCGTTTGACGAGCAGGCGTATACGGCCGATCTGGGAGAGAGTTTTGAGTATAAGACCGAGACCATGCGGTTTAATTACGAGTCGATGACCACGCCTGAGTCGGTCTACGATTATGACATGGCCGCCAAAAAACGCGTTCTCATGAAGCGCCAGGAAGTGCCGGGCGGGTTTAAGCCGGAAAACTATATTTCCAAGCGAAAGTGGTTTACCGCCCGCGACGGAGAAAAGGTTCCTTTATCCATTGTCTACAGGAAGGGCCTTGATCTTACCGCCGGCAATAATCCGGTCCTTATATACTCTTACGGCTCCTACGGTTACAATACGGATCCTGACTTCAGTTCGCTCAGGCTTTCGCTGCTGGACCGGGGCTTTATCTACGCCATTCCTCACATACGCGGCGGCTCGGAGATGGGGCGGCGCTGGTATGAGGATGGGCGACAGCTCAGGAAAATGAACACCTTTTACGATTTCATAGACGCTACACGGTATCTGGTGGACCGGGGCTTCACCTCGCCGGGGCATATCTACGCTGACGGCGCGTCCGCCGGCGGCCTCCTGATGGGCGCGGTGCTGAACATGGCGCCGCAGCTTTACAACGGCGTTATCGCCGGTGTTCCCTTCGTAGACGTGCTGACCACAATGCTGGACCCCGATATCCCGCTTACTACGGGCGAATACGACGAATGGGGCAACCCGAACGTAAAACAATATTACGATTATATCAAGAGCTACTCCCCTTACGACAATGTGGAAAAAAAGGCATATCCCAACATTCTGGTTACCACGGGTTTAAACGACTCTCAGGTGCAGTACTGGGAGCCGGCGAAATGGGTGGCCAAGCTGCGCGACATGAAGACCGATAAAAATATTTTGGTACTTAAGACCGACATGGATGTCGGCCACGGCGGAAAGTCCGGCCGTTTTGAATCTCTCAAGCTGGCCGCGCTGGAATACGCCTTCATTTTGGACCTGGAAGGCATCAAAAAATAAATATTTTATTTCGCTGCCGGTCCGGATCCGTCAGGCGTCTGCAGCACTTTTCGGACTTTCTCTACTATGGAATTTATGTCGGAAGTCTTTGAAATAATGCCGCGGACTTGCGGGTAGCGGGTTACGTCGGATCGGCTCTGAGTGTTAAAGTGTGTGGCGGTGACGACTATCACCGGGATGCCGGACAGGCGCTGATCCTTTTGAAATTCCTTCAGCATTTGGATGCCGTCAAGTTCCGGCATGCCGATATCAGTGATCACAAGGTCCGTGCGGGCGGCGAGGCAAAGCTGTATTCCTTCGCGGCCGTTCAGTCCGACCGCGACGTCGTAATCTGATTCAAGGGCCGCGGCAAGCAGGGACGCGAAGACCTCGTAGTCATCCAGAACCACTATCCGTTGTCTCTCTTGCATTGTTTAATATCCTGCCGGATTTTTTTGCCCATCCCCGGGCGCGGCGCGCCGGGGGAAAGCCGCGGCTCAGCTTCGCGCGAACACAATGGTTATTGTGGCGCTTGACCGGGTACCTTTTGCCGTCGCCTTATACGGACTTTTAGAAGTGTTGATGAAAAAAGCCAGCGCTTTTGCCGTATCGATGGCGCCCTGCCCCGGCTTCAGCGTCGCGGGGATATTTAATCCGTTCACCTGTTCTGTCGATCCGTCCGGTTTCTTGAAACGGAACAATGAAAGCCATAGGTTAATCGTTCCATCCGTCCCCTTGCTGCTCGCGATCCCCGATATTTCAGCCGTTACCGCCTTGCCGCCAACGGTAACCTTTCCGGAAGTGACTAAAGCCCTTTGGGTCGCGTCATATGAAACCGCGGTCAGATCAGCGCCCTGCTCTGAGTCCGCTTCCGAGTCCTCGTTATTATATTCCTTGTTCATGCCCCCCCCCTGTCGTTCCCTAATCTGTAAATGTCGCAGGCATCTTGGTGCCGGCCCCTATTACTATATATGTTTCCCGCTCTGAACTCAATCAAAGAATAAATTTCGTGCCATCGGTAATCCTATTTTTGTGAAGGAGGTTGGAGAAATGGTGTAGGTCTAAGGGCCTATACATGTATAGGCCCTTTAGCCCTTACGGATTTGACATCCATCAACTAGCATATGCTTACCATGTAATCCCCGGGATTGGCCGGGGAGCATCCACCTCCGGACCATAATCCGGATTCACCATGGGGCTCAATGATGACGCGACAGGTGGATGTATAAGATCATGCAACTTAGAACGCAGACCACTGTGACGATCAGAACCCTTCAAGCGATATTGGCATCGGCTTTCCTTTTTACCTCAATATTGTTTCCATCGGCCGGGCTCCTTAACGCCGGCGCTTTTGACACGCTTAAAGAGTTTACCGCCGGCATCGAATCCTCCTCTCTGCCTCAGCCCACTCAACCCGCCTCCGCCGATCTTGTCCGCGCAGTACGCCCCCTGAAAGTATATTTCCTTAACGTGGGGCAGGGCGACTCCTCCTACATTGAATTGCCTAACGGGACCAACGCCCTTATAGACGCGGGGCGCTCCAAATCCAAGACCAGTTATCTGGCTTCGTTTCTGCGCGAACACAATGTTGCAAAAATAGATAATGTGGTGCTTACCCATCCCCACGCCGACCATTACACCGGACTCCAGTATGTTTTCTCTAATATCCCTGTTACCAACTTTTTTGACACTCAGGCGGACAATATCGGCACCACCGTTGACGAGGCTATCCGAGCGAAGGCCCAGGCCCTTGGGGTAAATATCGTCCACCCCGCGGCAGGCGATACCCTGGCCTGGGATTCGGGCGAAGTCCGGGTTAAGGTTTTAAACTCCTGCTCGGAACCGGTATCCAGCGGTTCCGGTCAGTTCCTGAACGATTGTTCTATAGTGCTCATGATAACCTATCAGAATACTTCGATGCTTTTCGCCGGCGACATGCAGGAGGACGTTGAGGCGGAGTTGGTCGATAGATATGGTTCCGATCTCAAGGCCGATGTGCTTAAGGTCGGACACCACGGCAGCCAGTACTCCTCCGGCGACGCCTTTCTGGCGGCGGTGCATCCCCGCGAAGCATACATTTCCGTGGGCCAGAACAATTATGGCCACCCGATGCCTTCCTGCCTGGCGCGCCTTCAGGGCACCGGCGCCGTCGTGCACCGCACCGATCTTGAAGGCATCATGGAGTACACGATCGGCAGTATTGTTTCTCCTTCAATCCCGGACGCCCTCGCTTCTTTAACATATTAGCCCCCCATCGGACGCTCCAAGTCTCCTTCCTTATATTTTTAATCCCCGGCCGGACAGCCCCATAATCTATCCGGCCGGAAATCTAATATAGTGTAGAAGATGACCCCGACAGCGTACTGTCGGGGTCGTTTTTTCTCCAATGAAAGATTTTAGGAAAAAATAGAATTAAAAAGGGCGAAGCTTTTAAAAGCGGAAAGTTGCAGCCGCGACTTTCAGGCTGACTATCGCGCTGTCTTGCTGTCGTACTGCCGCGCTCTACTTGCTAAAGTAGGGATGAGGCAGATACGGCATTTTTTCCGGTTTGCTGTCGGTTTTCTTTACTTCCATTTCCTGCACCAATATGGAGGGTGAGATTATGGAACCGGATGTGCTCCAGTCGGGATAATAAACGTTCATCTCTTTTGAAACTGCCGCGATATCGCGTAGTGCGCGCAGGCTTGTGCCGGTAAATTCCAGTCCGTGAGCGGGGTCTTCACTGCCGTCCTTTACATAAACCCGGTAAGCGCTGAAAGGGGCGTTCATGTTGTCCAGTCCCCTTATGATAAGGCAATACTCAAGTTCCTGTTCGCGGCACATATCGATCAGTTTTTTCTTAAGCTCTTGCAGCGGCAGGACCTTGGTTGAATTGGCCTCGGGCCGGATAAACACATTGGATGGCGAGCCGGAGGCGTAGTCCAGGAAGTCGGCGCGGCCGTGGCCGTTTGATTTTTTGAAATCGCGGGTAGCCGCGCGGGACATGTAATAATCCACAAGCTTCCCTTTTTCCACAAGATTCAATTTTTGCGCGGGAACGCCTTCGTCATCCACCTCATAATAACCAATCAGTGGTTTGCCCTCAAAATAGCGCTCGTAAGGTTCGTCCGTGACGCTCAAGAAAGGCGAGAGCACGCGCATATCCAGGCGCTCCACGAGCGCTCCCGGGCGCCTGTAGACCGCCTCCGAAGACCATTTATTGGGCGTGGTCCAGACCTCGCGCGGATTTGACAGATTTGTGACCAGGAAATAATCAAAGAACTTCCCGGCCGCGTCTTTCTCGAACAGCACGGGGCCGATATAGGCTTTTATCCGGACAGACCGGTCCATCCCTGAAAGCAGGCGGCCCGCCTCTTCGGCTTTTTCAATCAGGGTGCTCAGAGCGGGGGCGTCTTTCGCGAGACAAAAAGCCTGTTCGTCGCCGGCGGACAGGAGAAAGCCGTCGGGGGCATAGGCTTTGGCCTCGATGATCACTGAGCCAAGGCAGTCGGGGCGTTTAAAGGCGGACCCTTCGCTGTCCAGAAACCGCGCGGCCCCTGACTGAAAATTCAGGCGCACTTTTGAGTATTTGACGGCCGGATATTTAAGGAAGACGGCGGACACTTTGCGGATGTTCTCGCGCCAGATCGCCTGATCCAGGGTTTCCTGGCCGGCGTCCCGGAATAATTGATAAGGCGGCCGGGGCGTCATGTCTTCGAAAAGTTCCGTGATGTTCTTGGATTCCTTGTAGGCCTTTTTTTTGGAGTGAGTTTCCAGGGCCTTTTTATAGGCCCTGTCGGTGGCGGACCAGATGGAATAGCGCAGGCTGTCGTAGTTGTCGTCCAGAGCCATCGACCAGTCAGCCTCCACACGGTAGCCCTCCCAGACGTTGGCCGCGTAATTGCTGTTGTCAAACTGCGGCGACCCGACGCGCAGATCCACTCTCAGGCGGCGGTAGGGCGCGGTATATTCCGATTCGATGGCGCCGAAACCGGCTGTTATTCCCAGCGACCGGCCCTCCGTCACCTGGTAGTTCAGGAAGTAAGGTTTCTGCAGCGAATCCATCCTGAGTTTATTCATGGAGCGCGATATTTCGTCCTTCATCGCCCTGAACACATTGTCGTTCTCCGGCAGGCTCAGCCCCTTTGACCTCGGGCCGGCGCCAAACGGGGCGAGCGCGGGACTATCAACTTTAGCTTCGGAGCCGAAAGGGCCGGGCAGGGCGGTTAAGGCCGGAAGGGCGCACGGAACGGCAAATAAAATCAGTATCGTGTAAATAGCGTGCTTTTTCATATTATGATCCTTATTTATCGTGCAGGGGCGGCAGCAGGACCGGCGGTTTTTCCTGCGATTTCTGTGATTTTTCCACTTCCATTTCGGTAAGCAGGAGGCTTGGAGAAACGGAGGAGACAGGAACCCAGCCGGATTCGGCGCCGCAGGTGCCGTTGAAAATACCGGGGTCGTCCGCCGCGGCCGTAATTTTGCTTAGGCTGGCTATGGGCGTGCCCACGATATCCACCCCCCGGACCACTTCGTCCGGTCGGCCGTCGGCGTAGACGCGGTAGACCAGGAGGGGCAGGACTTTAAATGACTGCGCCCCGCCGCGGCCGGTATTGGTGAAGCCGCCCTCTATATCCTCAAAGACCAGGCCGAAAGGCTTGTTTTGCTTTTTACATTCCCCGATCAATTGTTTGCGAAGTTCTGCATAGCTGACGGTTTTTGAGGCTTCCACCATGGTGTTGGCCATTCGCGAAACCACGGGGCGCCCGGTGGAGTGCCGGCCGTGACCGTTGGACGCGGGGAAGTCGCGTATGGGCGAACGGCTCATCAGAAAGCCTTTGAGCACGCCGCTCTCTATCAGCGGGGCGCGGGCGGCCCGGACTCCTTCGTCGTCAAATTTGTAATAGCCACGGAGCGAGCGCCCGCGGAAATCTTTCAGATTCGGATCGTCGTAAACCGTGATGATATCCGAAGTCACCTTCTGATTAAGCTTCTTCGCGAAGGTCTGGCCCTCATCCTCAATTTTCTGGCGGTGCCCTTCCAGCCGGTGGCCGATAATTTCGTGAAAATAGACAGCGGCAGCGCGCGCTTTCAATATGGCGGGGCCGTGATATGGCTCGACGATGGGTGCGTCTTTCAGGGTCCGGAGCTCGGCGATTGATCGGTCGATGTCGGCGCTCACTTTTTCATCGGAAGGAAGTTCGGCGTATGATGCGCCGTTGTACTGCTCGCCGCGTGAGATGTCCATCCCGTCCGTGGTGCGCGAGGCCAGGCTGAAGGACAGTGTTATATAATTGTTGCCGGTTTTTATGCGGGTGCCTTCGCTGTTTACGATATACCGGGTTTCTGTCTCGGCGGTCAGATGTACGCTTGAATCGTAGATGAAAGAATAGCCCGCGAATTTGGCTGAGAGTTTGTCCAGTCTTCCCCGCCAGAGCTTTTTATACATTTCAGGCAGGGTGATCGTTTCATAGAACACCTCCGGCTTTGACGCCGAGAAATCGGGCGAAGGATCGTCCTCCGCCGCGGTCACGGCTTTATTCATCCTGACCTTGGTGAAATTCTCCTGAGCTTTCTTGTAGGCTTTATCGGTGTACTCCCAGATGCGGGCCCTGAGCGCGTCCTCGTTATCTTCCACAGTCAGCGGCAGGTTAAGGGTCTGGGTCTGATTGGTCCATGAATAATCCCCTTTAACCTGGTGCGTGTCGTCCAGCTCGGGGGTGTTGACGCGCAGGTTGATGTCCAGCTGGCGATTGGCGTAGTCGGAATCACTGTTGATGGCGCCCATCTTTGAGCCCAGGTAATATGTCCTGGACTCGGTAACCTCGTAGGAAAGGTAGTACAAGGGCACTTTTTCCGCGTTCCTGAATCCGGTGAACGACCTGTCCAGTTCCCTGGTCAGAGCGTTCATTACCGCGTCAGTTTTTATATCTGCCGCGAAAACAGCCGGCGACAGGGCCAGACCCGAAATCAGTGCCGCGAGAGGAATATTGTGTGCTTTAAACATGCCGCCTCCGTGAATGTGTGCTCGCCATAACAGGGCGCGGCGGGATGGAAGTCCGGCCATTACACCTAAGCAATTATATATAAAAAGACGGATATCAATAACACACTTCGGTGATAGCCTGCCTGATTCAATTCGAAGATTGCCTAGTAGCCCTCTATTTAGTATTATGTATATAAGGTCTTACCTAATCAGGCCTTGGCCCTTAAACGGGGCCATTTCACTATCCAGGAGCAACACTACTATGCCCAAGTCGGCCACTATGAAAAAAGCAAAAAAAGCCGTTAAATCCGTAAAAATGCCCAAGATGGTGTATTTCTTCGGCGGCGGTAAAGCCGAAGGTAAAGCATCAATGAAAAATTTGCTCGGCGGCAAAGGCGCCAACCTCGCCGAGATGGCCGGCCACCCGGACCTGAAGCTGCCGGTCCCCCCCGGTTTCACGCTAACCACCGAGGTCTGCACCTACTACTGGGCCAATAAAAGGACCTATCCCAAGAATTTAAAAGAGATCGTGGCGCAGAATCTTGCCAAGGTTGAAGCCCTCACCGGCAAGAAATTCGGCGACCCGGTAAACCCCCTGCTCGTCTCCGTGCGCTCCGGCGCCCGCAGCTCCATGCCCGGCATGATGGAGACCATTCTTAACTGCGGTCTAACCGAGAGCACGATCCCCGGGCTGATAAAGCTCACTAATAACCCGCGCGTCGTATACGATTCATACCGCCGCCTGATCATTATGTATTCCGATGTGGTTATGGAAAAAGCCGCCGGCATAGAGCCCGTAGACGATAAAGGCATCCGCAAGCAGCTTGAACGCATCATGCACGACATGAAGACCAGAAAGGGCGCCAAGTCCGACACCGATCTCACCGCCGACAATCTGAAAGAGCTGTCAGCGCAGTTCAAAGCCAAAGTGAAAGAAGTTATAGGCAAAGAATTCCCGGATAATCACATGGACCAACTGTGGGGATCCATCGGAGCCGTGTTCGCCTCCTGGATGGGCAAGCGCGCCATCTCATACCGCCGCATCGAGAATATCCCCGCCGAGTGGGGTACGGCCGTCAACGTGCAGGCCATGGTGTTCGGCAATATGGGCGACGAATCGTCCACCGGAGTGGGTTTCACCCGCAACCCCGGCACCGGCGAGAACGCTTTCTTCGGCGAGTTCCTTGAGAACGCGCAGGGAGAGGACGTGGTGGCCGGTATACGCACCCCCCACCCCATCAACGAATCCAGCCGCAACGAGCAGTCCAGAGACCTTAAATCCCTAGAGCAGCTCATGCCCGCGGCCTACAAAGAGCTGGCCGCCATACGCGCCAAGCTCGAGAAACATTATCACGACATGCTTGACATTGAGTTCACCATTGAGAAAGGCAAGTTGTACATGCTGCAGTGCCGCGTCGGCAAACGCAACGGCCTGGCCGCCGTGCGCATGGCCCTCGACATGCAGAAAGAAAAACTCGCTACCAAAGAAGAAGCGATAATGCGTGTCACCCCCGACCAGCTCGACGAGCTGCTGCACCCCATCCTCGACCCGAAGATAGAGCTTGCCACCAAGCCCCTGGGCAAAGGCCTTCCCGCCGGCCCCGGCGGCGCCGTCGGCATGATAGTTTTTACGGCCGAAGAGGCTGTTAAATGGAAGAAGGAAGGCAAGAATGTCATCCTGGTGCGCGAAGAGACCAACCCCGAAGACGTCGAAGGTATGAGGGCGGCGGAAGCCATCCTTACCGCTCGCGGCGGCATGACCTCCCATGCGGCCCTCGTGGCCCGCGGCTGGGGCAAATGCTGCGTGGTGGGCTGCGCCGACGTGAAGATTGACCTGAAAGCCAAGACTCTTACACTTGGCGGCGCGGTGCTAAATGAGGGCGCCTGGATCTCCCTCAACGGTTCTCGAGGCTTCATATACACCGGCAAGATGCCGTTGGTTGAACCCAGCGAAATCACCATGGCGATGCTCCAGGACTTCCTGAAGTTCTGTAATTCCGTCCGCGCGCTGAAAGTGTGGACCAACGCCGACACCCCCTCCGATTCCGCCCAGGCCCGCACTTACGGCGCCGAGGGCATCGGCCTGTTCCGCATCGAGCATATGTTCTACGGCAAAGGCTCCGACGCGGCGCTGTTCCAACTGCGCAAGATGATCATGTCGAACACCCTTGAAGAGCGCAAGGCCGCGCTCAACGACCTGTTCCCCTTCATGAAAAATGACCTGAAAGCCACCTTCAAAGTGATGGAAGGCTTCCACGTGACCGTGCGCCTGATGGATCCGCCCCTGCACGAGTTCGTGCCGCACCAGAAGGAGAAACTGGAAGAACTGGGCAAGGCCCTGGGCATCTCATACGAAGAACTTGAACGCCGCGCCACCGCGCTGCGCGAATCCAATCCCATGATGGGACACCGCGGAGTGCGCCTGGGAGTCACCTATCCGGAGATCACTGAAATGCAGGCCCGCGCGATATTCGAAGCCGCGGCCGAACTCCAGAAAGAGGGCGTGAAGGTGTTCCCGGATATCATGATACCCGTAGTTTCGCTCGAGAACGAAGTGAAGAATCAGTCCGAGATCATACATCGCGTGTACGCGGAAGTTATGAAGCAGAAAGGCGTGAAGGTGAAGTACATGGTAGGCACTATGATAGAGATACCCCGCGCCTGTCTCCTAGCCGGCAAGCTCGCCGAGACCATGGAATTCTTCTCCTTCGGTACCAACGACCTCACCCAGATGACCTTCGGTTATTCCCGCGACGATTCGGGACCGTTTCTGAATGACTACGTGAAGAAAGGGATCATCCCCGTGGACCCCTTCCAGACCATAGATCAGGACGGAGTTGGTGAGCTGATAAAGATCACCGTTGAGCGCGGTCGCAAGACCCGCAAAGACCTTAAGATCGGCATCTGCGGCGAACAGGGCGGCGAACCGGCATCGGTCGCGTTCTGCCACAAGGTGGGCCTGACCTACGTGTCATGCTCTCCGTTCCGCGTGCCGATAGCCATACTCTCGGCGGCGCAGTCCCAGATCAGGCATCCGAGAAAGAAGTAAACGGTGGCTACTTACGCATATTTCCCGATGGTGATTTCCGCCCCCTCCGGGGGCGGAAAGACCACCATTCGCGAAAAGCTGCTGAAGCGGGATAAGCGGTTCCGCTTCAGTATTACTTGCACTACCCGGCCCATGCGCCCGGGCGAAGTGGACGGCAAAGATTATTATTTCGTGACGCTTAAAGAGTTCAGGCGCCTGCGCGCCGGCGGAAAACTTCTGGAATGGGCCAGCGTTCACGGCAATATGTACGGCACGCCGGTCAAATCGGTGATGACGCTCCTTAAAAAGGGCCTCATTCCGGTTATGACCATAGACGTTAAGGGCGCCAGGTCGGTAAAAAAGATATTTCCGGAGACAGTGACGGTGTTTCTGCTGCCTCCCGGACTTGAGACGCTGGTGGGCCGCTTGCGGAAAAGGCGCGAACCGGCGGCGAATATCCGGGTGAGACTTGAGACCGCGAAAAGAGAAATAAAGGAAGCCTCTTTTTTTGACTATCTGGTTATTAACGATAAGCTGGCCGAAGCGGTCGGGGATATCCGGGATATAGCCGATATAGAATGCATGAAGATATCCCGCAAACAGGCGGAGATACAGCGGTTCGGCCTTGAACTTTTAAAATTCAGACTTTGACCGTTTGATGGATACCGTCCCCTGTGCGGTATATTCGAAAGTGTTGAAATGTTAACGGAGGTTTTATATGACCACTGCTGAAATCAAAATGCGCGAAAGCGAACTGCTGGATAAACTTATTTCCGACTACGGCCCCACCAAGTACCAGGATATCGTGTGGGCTATGGAATGGGCCCGGCACTTGAGAGGCCAGGAGCAATACCGCCAGCTGCCTATGGCTGAGATGATAGAGAAGGCTATGCTTGAAGTTATAAGCGGCCAGGTCACCTCCGAGCAGATCCTGAAGGCCATCGGTTCCGGTCCCGTCGCCCCCGCGAAGACCGAAGATAAAGCGTCAGCCGAAAAGAAAGCCGGCAAAAATGACGACGAGCCGAAGAAGGAAAAAAAAGAGAAGAAAATTAAGGCCGAGAAGGAATAGTTCCGAACTTTCAGGGCCCGTCCGCTTTAAGCGGACGGGCTTTTGTTTAGAATTTTACGCCCGGCCTGAGCCGCGAGTGGTTTGATATGAGAAAAGAATTTAAAGCCCTGGCCGGAGATCTGGCCGCCTATGTTAAGACCCTGGACGAGGATACCTATATGTCCGTGACAAGCAAGACAGTACGACAGCAAGACAGTACGACAGCAGGACAGCAAGACAGCAAGATGGCCGGAAAGCGAGGCAGCAAGACAGTTTCCGTACCGGATACCGTACACCGGATACCGGTTACCGCCCGCGAGCCGGGCGAAATGGACACTCTGGCGGCGGAGATAGGGAAATGCCGCAAGTGCCAGCTTGGCAATTCCCGCATAAACGCCGTGGTCGGCGTGGGCAATCCGCGCGCCAAAGTGGTGTTTGTTGGCGAGGGCCCCGGCTTTCAGGAAGATCACAAGGGCGAGCCTTTTGTAGGCCGTTCCGGCCAGCTGTTGGACAAGATTCTGGAGACGGTGCTGGGCTTGAAGCGTGAAGATGTCTACATAGCCAATATTGTCAAGTGTCATCCCATGATAAATCCGGAGAACCCGGAAGCCCACGGCAACGACCGCCCCCCTACGCCTGAAGAGATTTCCGCCTGTCGGCCTTATCTTGACCGCCAGCTGATGCTGATAAAGCCCAGATGCATAGTGACGCTGGGCTCCGTGGCCACCAAGGTCCTGCTGGGAGTAACCCAGGGCATAAGTTTCGTGCGCGGCAAATGGTACGATTATCCCGTTGAGCTTTTCGGCCCCGGACATCCCATTAAGGTCCTGCCCACTTACCATCCCGCGGCGCTTCTCCGTAATTCCAATCTGAAGCGCGACACCTGGGAAGATATGAAGATGCTTAAACTATTTCTTGAGAAAGAAGTAAAAGGGTAGAGGGTGGAAGCAACCGGCCCTATAAATATCAAACCCTAAACCCTGACCCCTATACCCTGATCTTATGATCGCAGAAATAGCCTTCCCTGTTCCGCTCAGACGGACTTTCTATTACCGCGTTAAAGAAGAAATGCTCGGTGCCACGCGGCCGGGCGCTCGCGTTTTAGCTTCGTTCGGCCCCAGAAAGATTGTCGGCATGATCATCGGGCTGCACGAGGATTCCGCCGTCGACCTGTCCGGCTTTAAAGCGATAAAAAGCACGGAGACGCTTTTGGACAGCGCGCCGGTTTTTAAGGACGATATCCCCGCGATAGCTTCCTGGATGCAGGATCGCTGGAATGCCCCGATAGGATTGGCCGTAGAGAATTTTTTCGGGCAGTTTATGGCCGAAGCTTTTCCCCCGGCCACCGCGTCACAAGGTGCCCGGCCCGGCGCCTTTCTGACGGATGTGCAGCCCCCGCTTTTAAGCGCTTCGCTGATAGATATAGCCGCTAAACTTTCCGGCTTCGTGGGCGTGTCTGACAAAACCTGCGCCGCTCATTTACTCGTCGGTCCGCCGCAAAATGGGCGCTACGATATATATCTCGAACTGGTCAGAAAAGCCGTTTCCGGAGGAGGCCAGGCCCTCTGTCTGGTGCCTGATCTGAACCTGATAGCCCCTTTTGAAGAGCGCCTGCGCACGATATTTAAACCCGAAGCCCTGGCCCTCTGGCATAGCCGCCTTACCCCCAAACAGCGCCGTGAAGCCTGGCATGGCGTGCGGACCGGAGCGGTAAGGGTGGTGGTAGGCGCGCGCTCGGCAGCTTTCCTGCCTTTTAAGCAGCTTTCACTGGCCCTCATCGACGAGGAGCAGGATGATATCTATAAGGCGGAGGAGCAGGAGCCGAATTTTCACGCCCGCGACCTGGTGCTGAAGCGCGCTCCTTATCACGGAACCTGCGTGATCTTGGCCAGCGCGGCGCCGTCTATGGAGGCCTATGCCGGAGTAGAGGCCGGGCGCTTTACCTGGACCGATCTTCCGCGCCCGACTCTCAACCGTCCGAAGGTTACCATTATTGACATGGAGTCGCGCCGCTGGGAGATGATTTCCGGTCCGCTCGGCGATAAGATTAAAAATGCAGTCAATGGAAAAAGGCAGGCGCTGGTGCTGGCCGGCAGAAAAGGTTACGCGTCCCTGGCCGTCTGCGCCAACTGCGGCTGGATAAAGCGCTGCGGCCGCTGCCGCATCCCTATGGGCACCAAGAAGGAAGGCGATATCAGTCGGTTCGTCTGCTGGCGCTGCGGCAGACAGGAACCGATGCCCGAGGCTTGTCCCACATGCGCCGGCAAGGTGTTTCGTGAGAACGGCGCGGGCACGCAGAAGGTGGAGGCCTATCTTAAGAAGCTTTTACCGGGGGCACGGGTCGCGCGTTTTGACGGGGATGTGCTGAAGAAGTCGGTGAAAGACGCGCGGGCGGTTTATGAGGAATTTAAGAAGGGTGAGATAGATGTGTTAGTCGGGACGCGGCTGCTTGCGCGCGGCCATGATTTCTCTAATCTGAGCGTCATCGGCGTGGTGGACAGCGACGCTGGGCTTTCCGCGGCCGATTTTCGGGCTTCGGAAAAGATATTTCAGACTTTGCTCGAGGCTGGTTCGGCGCTGTTTGAGACGCAGGCGCCGGACCCGGAGTTTATCGTTCAGACGCGCCAGCCGAGCCATTATATCTTTTCCGTCCTGCCGGAGCTGGATTATCTGAAGTTCGCAAAAAATGAGCTGACGGCGCGCAAGGATTTTTTCTACCCCCCCTTTTCCGAGCTGGTGAGGATAAGTTTCGCCTCTTTTGACTTAAAGGCGATGACGGATTTTTCGGAGGTAGTGCTGGCGGCGCTGGATGCTCCCGCCGGTGATGAGGCGGACGCTCCGACTGCGGAGATACTGGGTCCGATGACTTTTAACGACCCGAAGAAGACGAAGGTGGTAAGGGAATACTATCTGATAAAACTGGCCGACGAAAAAGCCCTGGCCTGGTGCCTTGGCCGCTTGCGCCCCCTCAAAGCCCCCAAAACCGTAAAATTCAAGATAACCGCCGACCCCTACAGCTTTAAGTGATGTAATGCCGGGGCAATCGGCTTTGGGGAAAGCAACGCGAGAGGCCTAGTCGCGGCGTCGCCGGGTTTCCTGCGCACTCCGGGTCCGGGTTTTGTGGAGAAGAAGACCGGGGGCTTCCGCCGGCGTGCGAACTCGGCCAAAAGACAATGCTTTTGGCCTCAGACATTCACCGCCATCCCGGAGGGATGCGCTCCAGACCCCGGTCTTAAAACCCTCCGATGGAGCGCGCAGAAAACCCGCCGCCGCCCCTCCAGTTTGCTCAAAGCACTTGATGTTCCTCTGGCGACGGGGCCCATGCCCTAGACTACCCGACTGGGCTATCCTGCGACTCCCTAGCCCAAAGCTCATTAGCGGCATTGCCATGATTTCAACGTTATTTTTCTGTTACTGGGGGCTTTAAATTAATAAAATATTAACTTATAGAGGGTGCTGAGGATTATCGGATTGTCGGCTATTAAAACAGGGTGAATTATGAATAACGAAAATGCGCTTGCGGAACTTTCAAGAGGAGTAGTGGATATCGTAAGCCGGGAGGATCTGCTTAAAAAGATTTCTTCGGGAAAAAAACTGCGCGTGAAACTTGGCGTGGATCCCACCAGTCGTGACCTTCACCTCGGCCACAGTGTGGTGCTGGGTAAGCTTCGCCAGTTTCAGGACCTGGGTCATACGGCCGTGCTCATTATCGGCGACTTCACGGCTCAGGTAGGAGACCCTTCCGGCAGAGATTCCACCCGCCCAGTTATCGACCACGAAACAGTGTCCAAGAACGCTGAGACCTACACGCAGCAAGCTTTTAAAGTACTGGACAAGGAAAAAACTGAGATACATTTTAACAGCGAATGGCTTAAGGCTTTTATCGGCGATCAGTCAAAGGGCGTTTCCGATTTTATAACCGTGGCCAAGAGCGTAACTATTTCCCGGCTCCTTGAACGCGAAGACTTTAAGACCCGCATGGCCGCCGGGACTCCCGTCAGTCTGCTCGAGATACTTTATCCTATTTTTCAGGGCTACGACTCCGTGGCCGTTAAGGCCGATATAGAGCTGGGCGGGGCTGACCAGATATTCAACCTCTTGGTAGGTCGCGACCTGCAGAAAATATACTCCCAGGAGCCGCAGGTCGTAATAACTATGCCGCTGCTGGTGGGCACCGACGGCGTTAAAAAGATGTCCAAGTCCTACGGGAATTATGTGGCGTTGAGCGATGAGCCGCAGGAAATGTTCGGCAAGATGATGTCAGTTTCCGATGAGTTGATGTATAAGTATTATGAACTGCTCACGTCAGTGAATCTGGAAGAAGTAAAGAAGGCGCACCCGATGGAAGCCAAAAAGCGCCTGGCCATGCTGATGGTTGAGAAATATCACCACTCCGACGACGCGCAATTGTCGCGCCAGAACTTTGAACAGATCTTCTCCAGAAAGGAGATACCGGCCGACATTGAAACGTTCCGTGTTGAGCGCGCCGGCAAACTTTCCTATATTTTGGTTGCTTCCGGGCTGTGCAAGGGTATGAATGAAGCCCGTCGCCAGATCACACAGGGAGCGGTGCGACTGGACGGAGAGAAAGTTTCCGAAGATGTTGTGTTTGAGCCTAGAGACTGCGTGGTGCAGGTAGGCCGCAGACAGTTTAAAAAACTAACGGCGTAATTTTAAAGGTTCGGAATGAAAATGCAAAAACTGTTCCTGTTGCTTTGGCCGCTGGGTTTTGCGCTCATCCCCGCCCGGATTAACGCCCAGAGCGCTTCCAAGACGGTGGATTATCAAGCGGTGCTTCAGGAAGCCATGAAGTCCGGCAAATACAATCAGAGCCAGGATGAGGAATGGGACGCGCGGGTGAAAAAAATCTCCGGCGATGTGCGGGTTAGGGCTTTAGAAAGTGAGGAATGGTCAACTCTGGAAGGCGAGATGCCCCTGGATTCCGCCGACTTTGTAAAGACCGCGGACGGAGTGGCTGAGGTTTATCTGGACGATAAAGGTGTCATCACTGTCGGCAGGAATACCGAACTGGCAATATCTTCGCTCAATAAGAGGGATTCTGAATTCACACTGAAGTTCGGGAATATATCAGCTAAGATACAGCATTTTCTTGATGAAAAACTGAAAATACAGGTGCGCACGCCCTCGGCCGTCTGCGCGGTGCGAGGCACAGAATTTGCCGTGGAATACTCGCAGTTGGGCAAGGATACCGGGGTCGCGGTTTTTGACGAGGGACGCGTGGCGGTTAGTCCTCTGGCCGGGAACGGCCAAACTCAGACAGAATACCTGGTGGAAAAAAACACCGAACTGACCTTCGCCCTATCCCAGAAGCGCTTTCGGCCGGTGCCGCTGTCCCGCATGAGCCGATATAAAACGTCCATTATTGTTATGCGCGCCCGCTTGAATGTTCTAAAAAAAAGCTGGAAGCCGGCCAGCGACTCCCGGAAAATGGCCATACGGGACAAGGTTTTTAAGCGCAATATTATACGGCGGGAGATAGATAAGCCTGTTAAAGTTAACAAAAAGGGCAAGCGGGCGACGCGCTTAAAAAAGGCGCTTAAAATTAAAGCCGGCCACAAAGCTGCAGCGAACCAGGATGAGGCACAATAGTAAATGCGGCTGGCAGGATGCGGGTAAAAACAGAAACGTATGCCGGGTGGCTAATAGCCTGCAGTATTAATGACTTTTTCAATATGCGCCTTTTCATCGCTTCCGGGTTTTCCGCGCCGGTTCTTGCCAAGATTACAGATCTGCAGGAATTCGCCAGGCCGCTTCTGGTAAATTCGGTGAAATGGGTGGAGCCGAAGAATATACACCTGACCTACGCTTTTCTTGGCGATGTTCCGCAAGCGTCGCTTCCGGCGATAATGAAGGTCATAGATGAGGCTGCCGGAGCCTTCAGGCGGATACGGGTAACTCTGGGCGGATTCGGAGCTTTTCCCTCCTTTGAGCGCCCGCGTGTGTTGTGGCTGGGGCTTAAAGAGGGCGATGACGCTCTTAAGGATATATCAGGGAAGCTCTGCGCAGGTTTGACGGCGGAAGGGTTTGTTTTCGAGCATGAGTTCTCAGCCCATATAACGATTGCCCGCGTGAATTCCACCAGGTTGGCTCAGGACGCAAAGATCAGGGTTTTACCTGAGACCGGGAATAGTTCCAGCCGCAG
This sequence comes from Elusimicrobiota bacterium, assembly GCA_037137395.1. Lineage (GTDB taxonomy): Bacteria > Elusimicrobiota > Elusimicrobia > Elusimicrobiales > UBA9959 > YA12-FULL-51-18. The sequence goes on along the minus strand of JBAXKK010000005.1, from coordinate 24,347 downwards.
CCAAAAGAGCGGGCTGAAAGTTGGTCTTGATAGAGCTGCGCTGGCCTCGGTGGCGGAGAGGGCTGAAAAGCTGAATGCCGCAGATGTCGTGGCATCCTTGGATCTGATCGAGAGCATGCTTGCAAGCACGGGGCCCCGATACCAGACGCTGTATCATAAAGAACTGATATGAAAAAGGTTAACAAAATTCTGATTATCCTGCTCCTGCTGACGATCCCGGCTTCCGGCTATTTTTTCTGGCCTGGCGGGAAAGTGATGGTGATTATCCCGGAGGGTTCTGCCGCCGGGCAGGTGGCGTCTGTTCTTAAACATAATGATGTGATTATCAGCGCCACCTGGTTCAGGGCGCTGGTTAAGGTTACCGGCACGGGCAAGAAAATTATGCCCGGAGAGTATTCTTTTCGCAAGTATATGTCTTCGGAAGAAGCTTTGTGGCGCATTCTGCACAACACCTACATCAATAATATTAAGATAGTTATTCCGGAAGGCTGGCGTCTGGAGCAGATAGCGGAGCGTCTGGCGGCCAACGGTGTGACCGACAGGGCTGAATTCGAGGCGCTGGCTAGAAAAGACCGGCTTGAGGGCTACCTGTTCCCGTCCACTTATCAGTTTAAAAAAAACACCCCTGCCCAGGAAGTTATAAATTTGCTAAAATTGGAGTTTGACAGACAGGTGAGACCGATGTTCTCTAAAGGGTTCGCGGAAGGGCTGGATGAAAAAAAAGTCCTTATAATCGCCTCTATTGTGGAGCGCGAGGCGGCGATAGCCAGCGAGCGCCCGCTGATAGCGGCGGTCTACCTGAAAAGGTATTATAAAGGCATGGCGCTGGAAGCCGATCCGACCGTGCAGTACGCATTGGGTTACTGGGATAAGGGGCAGACCTATTGGAAAAAAGGTCTCACTTATAAAGACCTAAAATTTAAATCCGCCTATAATACTTACGCGGTAGGCGGCCTTCCTCCGGGGCCCATTTGTAACCCCGGCGCGGATTCGGTTAACGCGGTTCTGAATCCGGCAGGAATAGACGCGCTTTATTTTGTGGCCGACAGAAAAGGCAAGCATATCTTTAACATAAGGTTCAGCGAACATCTTAAGGCCAAGAACCGGGTTAAACAAGCTGCACTGGAAAATGGGTCAGTGATTAAATAGTTTTTAAGCAGCCGTAGTTATGGGCGTGTAGCTCAGTTGGGAGAGCGCCTCGTTCGCAACGAGGAGGTCGCAGGTTCGATCCCTGTCACGTCCACCAGATTTGAAAGCGTTCCGCGCAAAGCATAATTATGCTTTGCTCAAAAGCGGTCCTCACGTCCACCAGATTTTTAAAGCCCGTAAAGCGTAAAACGCGAAGCGGCAAAAGTGTGTGAGAAGTTTTTGTCGGAATATTTACGATTTACGGTCACGAGCTTTGGAGGATATAAATGGCATCGGAATATTTCCCTTTAAAAGAGGGCACCAGATTTGAATACAAGTATAAGAGCACGGAGTTTGAGGGAATAGCCAAAGTATTCATCGATATCGTCAAGGTCGCTAAGAAGCCCGGCAAGACCGTGGCTCAGGTTGAGATGATATTCGAGCTGCGCGATACGCACACCGACGAATATACCATTACCCGGGACGCAAAGTGGCTGACCACCGCGGACGGCGTCATGGTCGGAGGCCGCAGGGAGTTTCCCCTTCCCCCTAAAGAGGGCTTCACCTGGAACGAAGCCCCGGACGCAAATGAAATAGTTTCCATGTCCGACAAGGTTTCCATCAAGGCCGGTAAATTTCAGAACTGTATGAAAGTCGTGACTAAGCTTGCGGGCGGAGACGCCGGCAAATCGGTGCGGTACTACGCTCCTGGCGTAGGCTATATCCTTGAGGAATACACCGGCGAGGACAAGACCTGCGAACTTGAGCTTGTTTCCGTGGGAAAGATACCTCCGCCCCCGGTCAAAAAGAAAAAATAATTTCCCCTCTGCTTGGAGTCTCTAAAATGGCAACCATGACCGTGAAAGAACTGCTTAAGAGCGCCGCCGCGCGCGAGAATATCGTGGTAAAGGGCTGGATAAAGACCAGGCGCGATTCCAAGACCTTCTCTTTTGCGGAAGTGAGTGACGGGTCCTCGCGCGAGAATCTGCAGATAATATTTGAAGCGAAGGACGGGGATTTTACAGCCGTCCTGCCCATGCTGGTCACCGGAGTTTCCGTCGCCATTACCGGGGATCTTCGGGAGGCTCCGGCCGGAGCCAGGCAAAAAGTGGAATTGCACGCCAAGAAAGTTGAAATATACGGCGGCTGTGATCCGGAAAAGTTCCCCATCCAGAAGAAACAAACCTCCGATGAATTTCTGCGCACGGTGGCGCACCTGCGGCCCCGCACAAATAAGTACTCCGCCATGCTCCGGATACGTTCCGAGCTGTCCTTCGCCGTTCATAAGTATTTCCGCGATAACGGTTTTTTTTACGTTCACACCCCCATCCTCACCGCCTCAGATTGCGAAGGCGCGGGGCAGATGTTCACGGCTACGAGCCTGGACCTCGGCAATACGGCTGCCTTGCCCAAAACTGATAAAGGAGAGATTGATTTCTCAAAGGATTTGTTCGGTAAGAAAACCTACCTGACGGTTTCCGGCCAGCTGGAAGGCGAAACTATGGCTTTGGCCCTGGGTAAGATCTACACGTTTGGCCCGACGTTCAGGGCTGAGAACTCCAACACCTACCGCCACTGCGCGGAGTTTTGGCAGATCGAGCCCGAGATGGCTTTTTATGAGCTCCAAGATAATATGGCTCTGGCCGAGGATTTTGTAAAGAGCATTACCAGACATGTCCTGGAGAACTGCCAGTCTGACATGGATCTGTTCTCCAGATTCGTGGATACGGACCTCATGGCTACCCTTAAAAATGTTACTGAGAATAATTATGAGCGCCTGGCCTATACCGATGCGGTAAAGATCCTTGAGCCCGAGAACGCCCGCTTTGAGGCGAAAGTGAGCTGGGGCGTGGATCTGGCCTCGGAGCACGAGCGCTTTCTTGTGGAGAACTATTTTAAAAAGCCGACTATACTTTATAACAAGCCCAAAGAAGTGGGATCCTTCTACATGAAACTTAACGATGACGGTAAGACCGTGCGGGGAATGGACCTGCTTGTCCCCCGTATCGGCGAACTGATCGGCGGCAGCGAGCGTGAGAATCGCCTGGATGTTCTTGAGAAAAAGATGGCCGATTTTAAAATAAGCCCTGAGGGGTATTGGTGGTATCTTGATTTACGACGTTTCGGCTCAGTTCCCCATTCGGGGTTTGGATTGGGCTTTGAGAGAATGATGATGCTGGTGACCGGCATCTCCAATATCCGCGATGTGACCGCTTTCCCCAGAGTTCCCGGTTCCGCCGAGTTTTAACCTGAAAACTTCAACTAAAGTTTTCAGGTTAGCATTCCGCATAACGCCTGAAGCCGGACGCTGTAAGGAGAATTCTCCCTGCGGCATCCGGCTTCAATTATTTTTATGCTCCGCTTTTTAGCGCTTGCAGCTATTACTGGAAAAAGTACATATTGACTACGTAATTTATGACCAGATCTCCGGCGGTATAGGGCTGGTCCAGTTTTACTATTTTCGAACCGATGAATTCCTTGTTGTTTTCCTTCAGGAACTTTTTGTACTCCTCAAGCTTGGTCTTAACGCCTTCTTCAGTGGCGGACCACTTGGTTTTAAACCCAAGCTGTTTGCCGATGTAAACCAGGGAGAATGATGCGTCTTTCTTCACTATCTGCACGGCACCGGCAATAACATCAAAGTCAATGTCATCGCCGTTCATTAGCTGGCGCAGGCGAATCTCATGGTCCGGGTTCTCATTGGGCTTCGTCAGATAATAGATGTTGAAGGTCGGGCGGAAGATAGCGTGTTTAATATTAAAAGAAGCCACCGGGGTCATGCCCGCCTTTTCCAGCGGCTCAAGGAGTTCGTGCTGGAGTTTTCCCATGTCCGCCGCGTCTAAGGCGTTGTAATGAAGTTTGTCGACCATGAAATCGCGGACTACCATGCCGTTCGCCGATTCATATCTAAGCATGCCGAGGCGATTTTTATATTCAACACCTGCGGGTTTGAGATCAAATTTGTTAAGTATAGGCGTCCACATATCCACAAACTCTTTGAACAACGGTTCAGTATCAGCATAGGTGAAAAGTGTGCTTTTTGAGGTTTGCGCCAGAAGGTTGAGCTTTGTTATCTCTCCGGAGACATGTCCGCATTTAGGACCGGAAGCCGCTTCGGCGGCGGGCGCGGGCATCGCCTGCAGGTCAACATCTATTTTAGTATTATCGGCAGACTTGCTGCCGTCAAAATCTATTTTTATATCTTCCGCGCTGGTATAAGCAACTGCCGCGAAGATAAGCGAGAAAGCAGCCATTATATTTATTTTTTTCATTATACCCCACACTTGTATTTAGATTATACCGCACAAATATTATACCATTCAGCATCCCGTGCTTCGAGTGGCCTTATACCCAAGAAGGTTTGGGCCTTAAGGCCTATGGCTACCCCGCGGGATCGTAAACTAAAACGCGGTGCATCTAAATCGCTTTTTCTCCCCGCACCCCGCTTGCTCTTTGGTGCTCCCACTGGCCGAAGGCATGGCCGCGTGAGCACAGAGTCTTGAGGGATTTTTCGGTTCTGGCGCTTAGCGGGACCTGAGACTCTTTGGCGAACGGGGTCTGCGGCAGCGGCATAAATGTATGCGCGTGTATCCTGGCGCCAATTTTTACCAGGTCCGCCATAACTTTTATGGTCAGTTCCGTGTCATGTTCTGTTTCGCCCGGGAGGCCAAAGATGAAGTCAATGTTCGCGTCTAACCCGGCGGCGGCGGCCAGCTCCGCCGCGCGGTAGATATCCTCGACGGTGTGCCCGCGGCGTATTGCCTCCAGCATACGCGGGCTGCCGCTTTGGGCGCCTATTACCAGGCGCCTATTGCTGGCGTAGCGGCAGGTCAGCTCCAGCGTTTCCCGGGTTACGTGATCGGGTCTGACTTCGGATGGGAAGGTGCCGAAAAAAATCTTCCCCTTAGAACCTATGATTTCGCGTGTGCCCTTCAGGAGCGCTTCCACTTTGTCTAAAGCCAGAGTGCGGCCGTCTTTTGATCCATAGGCGAAGGCGTCCGGCGAGAGAAAACGGATATCGGTCAGCTTCTCCGTATTCATCAGGCTGACTATGGAAAGGATGTTTTCAAGGCTCCTGTGGCGCTGCCTGGCTCCGAAAAGATACGCGGTTTGACAGTAAGAGCAGCCGAAAGGGCAGCCGCGCGTTATTTCTATTGAGCCGAACATGTGCCACTTCGGTGAAAACGGAAGATAATCGTCCATTATCAGATCCCGGGCGGTCGTGATGATTCTCTCTCCGGGCGGCCCGCCTTTCAAGAGAGCGCGTGCGAGATCAATTATGGCTTTTTCACCTTCCCCCTTTATAATATGATCCACTCCCATGGCACTGACTGCTTCCGGCGCCCCGCTGGGGTGCGGGCCGCCCGCCAATATAAGCGCCCGGCTGCCGAAGTGTCCGCGCAGGCGCTTGATCAGCCTTGCCGTATGCGGAGCCTGAGCGGTAAAAAAAGACAAGGCTATCGCCGTCGTATGTCCCTTTTCCAAAGAGGAACTGACGGCTTCTATAAGAGTTTTTTCGGTTTCCGGGAGGAGAATATCGACGCCGATCAGGCCGGAACTTTCAAGCGCCCCTCCCAACGCGTTGAAGCTATAGCGGTTATCCCGGGTATAGTAGAAAATTAAATCAAGTTTCCGCATAGATTAGCGCGGCAGATCGGCAGGAAGATAGCGCGGCAGCGGCGATTATCAATCAAGCGCCACTGATCACTTGTCTTTCATTGTGTTTCATCAGGTCGAGATAGGCCCTGACCAGCACCATGTTAAGCCAAGGCAGGAAGATCAGAGTCTTTAATGTAAAAGCGGTCACGACCCACGGCTTTAAATCAAAGGCCAGCCGCATGCTGGTTATTGAACCTTCAGCCCTCATTATGCCGGGGGTCAGTATCTCCAGCATAACCCACAGCAGGGCGACAGGTAAAAGTCTCTCTTTAAAACCGTAGGTGATAAGCGAACTGTGTGTGAAAGAGGCTTTAAAACCTGTCCTTTTGTAAATAACAGAATACTGGGCGAAAATATACTTCAGGCCCCAGATGACGCCGGGGACAACCAGCATTACCAGTCCGGAGGTAACGATCAGCCCGTAAGCGAAGGAGACTGACACGGCGGCCGGAAAAACGGAAAAGCCGCGGAAGAGATCTCCGTAGTCCGCTTGCCCATTGCGGTTCAGGTTTATGAAGAACAGATTTATTCCCACTGTCATCGGGGCGCCTATAATTATTTCCCAGGGCATGGCGTACCAGCGGTTATCAAAATATTTCCAGATCAGAAGCGAAGGCATAACGGCTATTATCTGGAAAGCCAGTACGGCCGGCAGGATGCAAAGATAATTATCGAGGCAGAAGTCCCAGCTCGTTTTCATCCAGATAAAAGTTATAGTTCTGTCGTCTTTCATGAAATATTAAATACTGTCCATCTTCTGTCTTGCTTTCCGGTAGAGGGCTCCGGCGCGGTAAGAACTTCTGACCAGGGGCCCGCAAAGTGCGGCTTTAAATCCCAATTTCTCCGCCCGTTCTTCCCAAAATAAGAATTCCTCTGGCGTTGCGTATCGTTCAACAGGCAAATGTTCCCTGGACGGAGCGAGATACTGCCCTAAAGTCAGAAGGTCGCAGCCGTGCTCCCGCAGATCCGCGAGGGCGCTCTCTATCTCATTCTCGCTTTCCCCCAGGCCAAGCATCAGTCCAGATTTGGTCAGGATGTCCGGGCGCATGCGGTGCGCGGCTTTAATTATTCCCAGGGAACGTTTATAATCGGCGCCAGCTCGCACTTTGCCGTAAAGCGCGGGTACGGTCTCCACGTTGTGCCCTAAAACATCAGGTTCTGATGCCAGTATCGTCGCAAGCGCGTCAAGATCGCCATTAAGATCGGGTATGAGAGGTTCCGTTTTCATGGCGGGATCCGCTTTGCGCAACTCTCGCACAGTTTCGGCGAAGTGCGCGGCACCGCCGTCGGAAAGATCGTCGCGCGTAGGGGAGGTGAAGACAACGTGGTTCAGTTTCCATTTTTTTGACAGTTCCCCCACGCGGCGCGGTTCGCCGGCATCCGGCGGTTTGGGGGCTGCTTTTGAAACGGCGCAAAAGCGGCAGGACCTGGTGCAGATGTCGCCGAGGATAAGGAAAGTTGCGTCCCCCTGCGAAAAGCACTTGCCCTTATTAGGGCATAAAGCTTCTTGGCATACGGTGCGCAGGTGGGCGGAGGAAAGGTCCCCCATGGTATTGCGCGAAGAACTGTCACGCAGGCCGGCCTTGTTCCTCTTCACCTCTTCAAGTATCCAATCTGGATATGTCATAGCAAATCAGTAATTCGGCCATTTAGATGTACAGCAATCGAGCAATCTAGAGGCAAAAGCAGGTCAGCAATTTGGCTAAATCGCTTTACATCTAGACGGCTTTGCCTCTCGCCTCTAGCTCGCTATTCCTCTATCTTGAGATGCAATTCTTTGAGCTGTCTCTCGTCCAGCGTGGATGGGGCTTCGCTCATCAGGCAGGCGCCGCTGGTAGTTTTAGGGAACGCTATGACATCCCTGATGGAGTCGGTGCCGCAGATTATGCCGATTAGTCTGTCGTAGCCTATGCCTATGCCGCCGTGCGGGGGTGCGCCGTAGTCCATGGCGTTGACTATCATGCCGAAGCGGCGCTGTGCCTGCTCCTTGTCGTAACCCATCAGGGCGAAGATCTTTTCCTGCAGGGCGCGGGTGTGGTTCCTGACCGAGCCGGAACCAAGTTCCACGCCGTTAAGAACCAGGTCGTACTGGCATGAGCGGACATTCCCGGGGTCCGTGTCCAGCTTGTGGAGCTCTTCCGGCATAGGCGCGGTAAATGGATTGTGCGTGAAAGTCCAGTTGCCGGATTCCGCATCTTTTTCCAACAGCGGGAAATGCCGCACCCATAGGAAAGCCCACTTTTTTGTCTGTGCAGGTTTCAGACGGGCAATAAGCTCATTGCGCAGAGCTCCAAGGCAGGACGCCGCCGCTGAGGGTTTATCGGCGGCCATGAATACCGCGTCGCCTTCTCCCACAGAAAGCAGAGTTTTAAGCGCGGCAAGTTCGGCTTCCGTCATGAATTTCAGCGTAGGGGATTCGAATTTTCCATCTTTAAAACGCAGCCAGATCAGGCCTTTGGCGCCGTGCTTCTTTGCCAGGTCGGTCAGTTTGTCCATGTCGCCGCGGCTGAAGGAGGCGCCTTTCTCACCCTTTATCGCGCGTATGACTCCGCCCACTGCCAGGGCTTCCGAAAAAACCTTGAAGCCGGATGCTCTGAAAATATCTGAACAGTCCTTTATCTCAAGGCCGTAGCGCAGGTCAGGCTTATCGGAACCATATTTCAGCATCACATCTGAAAACTCCATTTCGGGGAAAGGGCCGGAGATCTCTTCACCTATATGGGCGAAAACCGCCTTCATCATGCCTTCAACCACGCGGGCTATGTCCTGCTCGTCAACGAACGACATTTCCAGATCTATCTGCGTGTGCTCGGGCTGGCGGTCGGAGCGTAATTCCTCGTCACGGAAATTGCGGGCCAGCTGGAAGTAACGGTCCATGCCGGACATCATCAGCACCTGCTTGAATTGTTGGGGCGACTGCGGGAGAGCGTAGAACTTGCCGGGGTTATTGCGGGACGGAACCACGAAGTCGCGAGCGCCTTCGGGCGTAGAGCGGGTCAGCATCGGAGTTTCTATTTCGTTAAAGTCGAGGGCGTAGAGGTAATTGCGGACTACTTGGGATAGACGGCTCCTTAACACCAGGTTCTTTGCCATGCGTGGCATGCGCAGATCCAGAAAACGGTAGGTGAGGCGGGTGTCTTCGTTGACTCCGGCGTGCTCGCTCAGCTCAAAAGGCAGAGGTTGGGACGTGTTCAGCACTTCGAGACTCCCGGCATCCACCTCTATTTCGCCGGTGGGCATGCCTTTGTTGGCGTTGGCGCCGGGCCGGGCCGAAACTTTACCGGTGACTTTTAGAACATATTCGCTCTTAAGGTCTTCGGCTGACTTGAAAACCGGGTTTTCTGGCTTGACTACCACCTGAGTGACGCCGTAGAGGTCCCTCAAATTAACGAAAATAACGCCGCCGTGATTGCGCTTTACGTCCATCCAGCCGCACAGTGTGACGGTCTGCCCGATGTTTTTCGCGGTGAGTTCTCCGCAGTTATGAGTGCGGAATGTTGTGGTAGTGATTGACATATAACTCCTAGGGTAGTTACGGCGTCGGGGCGTTGCCGAGAATTTTTTTCAACTCGGTGATAAGGCCGGCCGCGGGCACTATCTGCTGTTCGCGCTTTTCCTTGAGGAACTTTATGGCGCAGACGGAATTTTTCACCTCTTCCTCGCCAAGAAGGACGGCGATGAAGGCGCCCGATCTGTCGGCTGAGCGCAGCTGGGATTTAAGGCTCAGCTCTAAATTTGAGAAATCGGCGCTGATGCCCTGCGCGCGCAGTTCGCCCAGGATTTTGAAAGCGGCGTCCTGGGCCTCCTTGGAGGCAGCGATTACGAACACGGCCGGAGCCGTGGCCGGAGCTTTGTCCTTCAGTAACATTGCCACGCGGTCCACGCCCATCGCCCAGCCGATGGCCGGGGCCTGCGGGCCGCCCATAGACTTAACAAGATCATCGTAGCGCCCGCCCCCGGCCACGGCGTCCTGGCTTCCCAGCGAGGAACTCTTAACTTCAAAGACGGTGCGGGTATAATAATCCAGCCCACGGACCATATTCAGGTTAACTGTGAATTCCACTCCGGAAGACTTCAGCAGTGCCCGGGTCTTGTCAAAATGTTCGGCGCAGGGCGCGCATAGAGTCAGTTTTGGGGCTTTTTCAGCCAAGGCGGAGCCGTCTATCTTGCAATCCAAAGCCCGGAGCGGATTGCGGTCTATCCTGTTTTTACACGGCTCACAGAGCGTGGCGATGTTGGCTTTAAGGTAATTCAACAGGATTTCGCGGTAGATCTTGCGGCACTCTCCGCAGCCGAGAGAATTTATCTCCACGGAAAGTCCCGGCAAGCCGGCTTTTTCCAGAAGCCTCACGAGCAGGGTGATGGTTTCGGCGTCGGAGAAGGGAGACGCATTGCCGATATACTCGGCTCCTATCTGCGTGAACTCACGGTAGCGGCCGGCCTGGGGACGCTCCGCTCTGAACATATTGCCTATATAAAAATATTTTCCGTTCCTGCCGTTCTGGCTCAGGTTTTGCTCTATGTACGCGCGGACTACTCCCGGAGTGCCTTCGGGCCGCACCGCAACCTCCCTCCCTCCCTGGTCGGTAAAGGCGTACATTTCTTTCTCAACGATATCGGTGGTATCCCCGGTGGATTTGACGAATAATTCTCTGGATTCTATGGTGGGGATCCGTATCTCCTGGTATCCGTAGAGCTCGAATACCTCCCGGGCTGAGGCCTCTATGCGCGCGAAAAGGGTCGATTCGGGCGGCAATAAATCTCTAAAGCCCCTGAGGGAATGTATGTTCATACGGCGTTGCCTGCGATTGACCGGAGCTTATTCATGCTAAGTACCGTGAGTTCCCCCCGACGGTATTCTATTACACCGCTGCGCTTAAGCGTGTTAATGGCTCTGCAGACCGGCACGCGGGTGGTTCCCATGTATTCCGCCAGCTCGTTCTGGTCTATGGCCATCTTTATGATTTTGGCATGGTTGTCTTTAGTTAAGTCGATTATCGCTTCGGCCAGGCGACCCAGGATGTTGTGGAACAGCATTGACTCTATTTCTTTATCGGATTTGTTAAGGCGGTTCGCCAGCGTATAAAGCAGTTTGAGTGTGAAATCCGGGCTCTGGCGAATAAGTTCCTTGAAGTTCTTTTTTGAGATCACAATGAGTTCGCTTTCTTCCACGGCCCGGGCGGAGGCTGAGCGGACTTTGCCGCCCAACAGCGACATCTCGCCGAAGAAGTCTCCTTTTTTAAGAAAAGCGAATGTCTTTTTTTTCTCCGATCCTATGGAGGTATAAATCTTTATCCGTCCGGACTTCACGATGAAGAAGGTGTTGCCAATATCTTCCTTCATGAATACGAGGTCGCCGCTTTTATAACGCTTAAGCTTGGCGATGGACAGTATCTGGTTTATTTCCCTCGGAGTCAGGGCTTTAAAAAAACAAACTTTGCGGAGCATTTTCGTGACCATGGTGTTTTTACTTCTTCTCCTTCATCTGCATCCCGCATTTCGGGCACTTGCCCGGTTTATCCGAGGTCGCGCAGCCCATAGGACAGACGTATTTAGCCGATCGTTCAGATTTTTTAACGGAGCCTTTTTTTACTTCCCTGGCGGAGATTGGCATCCCATGCTCTTTCATGGAAGCCTCCTGAATCTTCTTTATTGTTTCCGGAGTTGCGCCGGTAATTTCCACTTTTGCGCCGGTCTCAGTATTTATTATGTTCGTTTGTGCGCCTTCCACGCGGCCCGGGCAGTTGGCGTCCATGGTGTCTTTAACGTTGTAGTGGATCAAAGCAAGTTCCTGAATCCTCGCGGTGAGTTCTTTGTCGCTGGCGGACATGGTTATTTCCACGCCATTCGCCGTGTTCCTGCTTAAGGTTTGTACGCCTTTCAGTTTTTCGGGGCAGACCGCGCACTTTTTGCTTTTGGCCATCATCGGACATTCGATGGTTTTTTTGCCCCCGGCCATGGACACGCCGGCGGTTAAGCCGAAAATCATAACAGCGGATAATAGTGTTTTCATATTCCCTCTTTTAGCTTTGTTTTAGAAAATAATTATATCACTTTTAAGTCATAACCGTACTGCTGTGTTATGGGGCCCGGCCAAAAGCACACATGACACGCACAGGCTCATAGAAACACTTTTGCTAGTTCTTGTGAAGCTTTTGATGTCGCCCCGGCGAAAGCCGGGGTCCAGCAGCGTAGATATCTATGGATTCCGGCTTTCGCCGGAAAGACGATCTGGGCTTACGCTTTTGGTGGCCCGCCTTGTCATAAACAGAAAACGCCATAGGTATATTCCGAATAGCTATTAAAGGGGAATCCTTAATAGCGTACGGCTTAAGGCCTATGGCGCTCTTAAATCTTACTGGAAATTAGCTTCGAAACGCCGGTTGAAGTCTTCCTGCCCCTCAGGTATTTCAATGACCGCTTGCACGTCTCGGGAAATAATTTCGGCGGATTCGCTTTCCTTGCCTGGTTTCGGTATAAAAGACTCCAGGACGGAGACTTTGGTCACATCCTCGCCGCGTCCGCCGTTCTGGGGATAGGTGGCCACGGTCGTGCAGCCGTCCGGGGTAGACTTGAAATCCTCATCGCCGCGAACCAGTATGCCCTCGATCAGGTTGGTTGACGAATTAAAAACCGGCGAGCCGGAGTTGCCGCCGAAGGTGTCGAGATCCGCGACGAAATACCCTTTTGGGGAAGCGTCTCTTATGGAGGCGCTGGCCGCGATCTTAAGGGGCAGGCCCACGGGGTGGCCTATGACCATCATCTTGGCCCCTTTTTTAAGATTCTGTCCCCTGTTTATCGCCAGAGGCTTGTGGCCGGTGACTTTGCGGTCAAGCTGGATAAGCGCGTAATCGGGGCCGAGGCGCTGGCCTTCGGGGTTGGCTGAGCCGGGCTCGCTGCCGAGGAAGCGCGTGATTATTTTCTTACAGGAGTAGACAGCCTCCTGTCCCATTTTGGTCGTAGCTTCTCCGTTTGGATCCTTAAGAGCGAAGCCGAAGACGATCTTGGTATCGTCGCACTTGGCCTGGTCGGTTATGCAGTGCCCGGCGGTCATAATCAGATCATCGCCCACCAGGGAACCGGAGCAGAAAGCTCCCATGGGCTGCTCGCGGAACTTCTCGCCGGCGCAGAGTTTGTACGCGTCGCCGAAATTTACCGTTTTAAGTGAGAAGGTGTTGGAGGCCGAGTCATACTGCACTTTAGCCGAGCTCCAGAAGGAAACCACAGAATCCGCCAGCTCGGATATTTTTGGAGTGGCGGAGAAAAGTTCCACGCGGTCGTCATTTCCGTATATGCTTTTTTCGTACGCGAAGGACGCGGTCGAAAACATCGCGGATATCACGGACAGAGCAAGTGTGGCTTTCAGCGTTCTTTTCATAAATTCCTCAAGTCCTTTTTATTTTAAGGTGCCTGACAGGTATGTTATACACCCCAGCCTGATAAAAGTCAATAGTCATCAGGCCCAATAAAGGATGGGCCCAAAGGCCCACGGCTGTCTTGAGAAAAATTGGAGGTGCGGCGGGTTGCGGGTGAGGGATGCGGCTGTCAGGTCAGCGTCCTATGGACAAATATATACAGCATGCACAGCCATATTGGTCCAGGGGGCTTTGGATATATATGCAGAAACTCCTCCATTTAGTAATGCAGAAGAAGTACCACCTACCCAATGTTCTATACCCGATGAATCAGTCCACATTGTAGCGGTTCCCCAGAATCCCATCTCTCCCGGATTAACAACCAGAGTCGATGCATACGAAGAACTTTGACCCATAGTCATTGACAGGGTGCCTACACAACCAGGACCAGGGAGGCCATTGGTGCATTCATTTTTCTTCCATGGGTGAGTTACCCACACTCCTCCTGTCAAGCTGGGCCACCAGGGGTAAATATCGGTACCAACGCAATCGTGAATTGTTGGCATGAGATTAGCCCAACTACCATTCTTCATTCCCCGGAAATTGTTCGATGTGGTATTGTAATAAATGCTTCCATCTGCCGGTAAACTCCCTAAGAGGCTATTAGTAGCCGTACTATCGGAGGCAAAGTTTCCTATTTTTACCAGCCCGTTAACATCCAGTTTTGCCTGCGGGTTTGAGGTGCCTATACCGACATTGCCGTCATCGCGAACAACCATGGCAGCGGTATTGTTACTGTTGCGTATACCTAATCCTAAAGTGGCGGCGGTATTCCCTAACCCTTTAATGTCTAATTTCGCGCCCGGCGTCGGCGTTCCTATCCCTACGCTGCCGCCATCCCTGGCAAGCAAGGTCTGCCCGGTGGTCAAAAGGCTGGCATAGCCGCCGTAGGGCGCGGGATAATATGTGGTCATCGTCAAGGTCTCTGAGCCTGCAATTTCGTAAAAGGCGCAAACGACAAACAACAGCAACCCGGCGACAGCCTGAGCGCGCGTAAAGCTAATCTTATCTGGAATTCTGATTTCATGCCCCATAGTTCCCCTCCGACCGATAAGTTATAAATTTTAAAATCCGACTACAAATAAGCGATGTACAGACGGACAGTATGAGCGTCTATGGTCTTGGCGGCAGTATAAAAGGTTAGTAGCGACAATACAGCCGCTCCCACAAGCAGCCATAACGGAGACTTCGGTCCGGGATTGGCTTCCTGCGCGTCCTGCTCCCAGGTTCTGCCCCTCCTCAGATAGGAGATAAAGTTGTACATGGCGTAGCATTCCACTGCGAAGAGCGGAAAGCCGATATAGCCTGCCACCGGCATCTCAAAAAGTTTTATATCCCCCGCCAGCGGTATGGTGTATATCCATTTGGCGCCGGCTTTAAAATTCAAGAATTCCCACAGCAATCCGCAGATAAAACCCCCGGCGAGCAGTTGATATAGTTTTCCCGGGGCGCCTCCCTCCAGGTCGCGTAAAATGGAGCGGAGGCCGAGGCGGTAGTTTATCGGCTCAAGCAGCAGTGTGAACGCCACCCAGATAAGAGCGAAAAAATACCGCGGCAGTATCATGGGGAGAATAAGGGCAGTAGCTCCGGCCAGATAGATTTTTTTGAGAAGTCCCGGAGTCACGCGCAGGGAGCGGATCTTGGCGCGGCTAGCCAGCCCGGCCGCGGCCAGGAGCTCAGCGGTTTCGAACAGTCCCGGCAGAACGGTGGCATAGGCAAGGAAGTAGCCGGTCCACCGCAGAGACCTGTCAGACGGGATGAACATATATTGCCAGTTTTCAAGGCGCAGGTTGGCCAGTTCAAATATAGACCAGATAAAGATCGACCAGGCGGCGAGAAACCAGAATTCATCCATCCTGGAAACCATGAGCGAGTCGCCTTTTATCCTGTATATTATCGCGTCGATGATTAAGATGTATGCCCACCAGGCGAAGATGTAAAAAAGATTATGTATGGGCTCTACCTCAAAAGCGTTGCCTGTGGCGCCGATAAAGGCCAGGAATATTCCGGCGTAGACAAGAAATTTAGCTTTCGCGTCTTCAAGCATATATGACCTCCATTGTTCCGCGCGTTCAGGCGCCGCGTCGCGGCGTTCCTGATACTATAAGTTTTTCAATTACGCCGATTATGCTTTCCGGCGCTTTCATCGGATTTGGCAGGCCTTTAAGTTCGGCGAAAGAGGAACGCATTCGTTCTAATTCCCCCTGCGAGGCGAGCAGTAATTCAAGCTGTCCCGCCAGGCGCTCGTCAAAATCCTGAGACTCCTCTACGATTACAGCTGCGCCAGCATCGCTTAATATCTTAGCGTTAGCAATCTGGTGGCCGCCGGCGGAAGTGGGCAGCGGAACCAGCACGGCGGGTTTTTTAAGATAAAACAGTTCAGCTACAGTGCTGGCTCCTGAGCGGCAGCAGACGACGTCAGCCGCCGCGTAGATCAGGTTCATATCCTCGCAGTAATCCAGCACCTTAAGCGACGGCTCGCTAGAGAGGCCCAATTCAGAGTAGGAGGCCAGAGTATCGGCGTGGTCCCTCTTACCTGCGAGGTGCAGGACCTGGAAGGCCAGACCCTTCTCCTTCATCTTTTTAACGGCCGCGGCCGCGGCGCGATTTAACCGCCGCGCGCCCTGGCTGCCGCCAAAGATAAGGAGGACAGGTTCCCCCTCTTTCAGTCCTAGGCGGGCGCGCGCCTCGGCCGGGCCCGCGTGGGCTGATAAAATCTCGCGTATCGGAGTGCCGGTCAGTTGCGACTTGGCTTTAAAAGGATTGTCTTTAACCGGCAGGCCCAGGGCAGTTGCGGAGGCGAAGCTGGCGCATAATCTATTGCCAAGGCCGAATTTGGCGTTTGATTCGTGTATGATGGACGGCGTTCCTTTAAGATAAGCGGCCAGAATCGCGGGGAATGAGATATAGCTGCCTGTGCCGAAGACTAAAACGGGTTTAAAATCTTTCAGGACGCGCAGGCATGTCGTCAGTGAGGACGCGAATTTATATAGGAAAGACAGTTGGGCCATAGGGCTCAGCGTGCGCGGCAGTGCAATCATGTCTATCTCAGCGTACGGATAATAGTTCTTCTGAAGGGCGCCGATGGAAATATCGCCCTTTTTGACAAGGAACACCGGCTCCCATCCGCCCCTGGCGCGGAGAGCGTTCGCGAGCGCGAGGCCCGGGTAGAAATGTCCCCCGGTGCCGCCGGAGGCTATCAATATTCTTTTCATACTTGTATTTGTCATCCTGCCTGGTTCCTATGGGCCGAGATATTAAGAATTACGCCGACGGCTATCATGGTTGTGAGAATCGACGATCCGCCGTAGGAGAAAAAGGGCAGCGGTATGCCTTTTGTCGGGATAAGACCCGTAGCCATGGCCAAGTTGAAAAAAGCCTGCAAAACTATCATCAGCGTCAGACCAAGTGCCGTCAGCGTGGTGTAAAAGCTGGGAGCGTTTCTTGCTATCCGCACGCCTTTTACAAGCAACGCCAGGAAAAGCAGCACAATGAACATGCTTCCGATGAAGCCTATCTCTTCGGCTATCACCGGGAAAATAAAATCGGTATACGGTTCTGGGATATACAGTTTGAGCTGGGAAGCGCCCAGGCCTTTGCCGAGCCATCCGCCGGAACCCACTGCCAGCAGCGATTGGACCAACTGATATCCTGTGCCCGCCGCATTATCCCAGGGCGACATAAAGGTCTTCAGGCGGGCCAGGCGATAGGGGTGGCGGAAAAGCTCCAGAATGAAAACCGGAATCATGGCGGCGATAGGTATAAAAATGAAGCGGAGTTTAACTCCCGCCGCGAAGAACATCATAAGAGCGGTGCCGAATATAAGGGCGGGCGTGCCGAGGTCAGGCTCAAGAGCGATAAGGACCAGTATTACGGCCATGACTCCCAGGGGTTTCAGCAGTTGTCTGGTGTCCGAGGCGATGTGGCTCAGGTTGCGGTCAAAAAAATCGGCGAGGTACAGGACCAGAACTATCTTTGTGAATTCGCTCATCTGCAGCTTCATAAGTCCCAGCGGTATCCAGCGCTTAACATGGGCCACGGGAGGCATAAAAAGAGTAACCAGCAGGAGGATGGCGGTTAAGATTACGGCCGGTTTTATAAATTCGCGTATCTTTTCAAGGTCAATCCTGGCTATGACTGCGGTGAGCCCCAGGCCGATAAGCATCCATAAAGCCTGACGCTTAACGTAGAAGAGAGAATCGAGCCCCTTATTCGCCGCGTAGATGGCGCTGGCTGAGAAAAGCGAGATGAGGCCCAGGCCCAGCAGAGTCAGGACTATGAAGAAAAGGGAGAAGTCCATGTGCTTCAGGCTTCTGTTTTTTATCGTGTTATACGCGGGCCTCGCCCGACGGGATGAAAAGTCCATAGTAAATTAAACTCCCAACTATTGATCGCTATAAGCCATCGGCCATATGCCATACGCAGAAAAATCAGGGAACTCCTTTAAAGCATACGGCGCTAACGGCCGGCTTTCTTCTGCTTAAGCTTTTTTACCAGAGCTTTGAATTTTCGGCCCCGGTCCTCGAAATCCCTGAACTGGTCGAAAGAGGCGCAGGCTGGAGAAAATAGGACGATATCTCCCTTTTCCCCGCGAGCCAACGCCACTGCCACGGCTTTAGCCATCGTGCCGGCGCTGATAATTTGAGCCGCGCCTTTGAGCTCATTTTTAATTTTCACCGCCGCAGCGCCTATGGTCAGCACGGCCTTTACCGCCTTAGCGATAAGCGGCGCCAGGGGAGCGTATGGATTGCCTTTATCCAGACCACCCAGTATCAGCCATATATTTCTGCGCCCCGTTTCTAAGGCCCTCAGCGCTACCAGTGTGGAATCCACATTTGTCGCCTTTGAATCGTTAATAAGGGTTATGCCCCCTTTTTTTCCGGCCGGTTCTATGCGGTGTTCCACGCCTTTGAAAACTGAAAAAGTTTTCTGTATATCCGCGCGTTCAACGCCGCGCGTGAGGGCCATAAGGCCGGCGCACATGGCGTTTTCCAGATTGTGACGGCCGGGGAGCGCCGGGGCGGTCATTACATGCCGTTCTCCGCCCAGGCGGAAAATCAGGCGCCCGTCCTCCACCCAGGCGTTAAGAAGCCCGCCTTTTCTGGATGATGAAAAAAATAACTTTCTTGAAGGGCAGCGCGCGGCTATTTGACGGCAATGCGCGTCATCGGAGTTGAAAACACAGGCGTCCTCCTTTTTTTGAAAACGGAATACTCTCGTCTTGGCCGCTATGTAATTGCCCAGCGTCCCGTGATGATCCAGGTGGTCAGGCGTGATGTTGAGAACGCAGGCGGTCAGCGGGTGCAGGCAAGAGCTGTCCTCAAGCTGGTAGCTGGAGACCTCCATAACTATCGTGTCGCCGGCGCCGGCTTTTCCAGCGATTAGGGCCGCCGGAGTTCCCACATTACCGCAGACCCACGCCTTTGAGCCGCGGGATTTAAGGGCGCGCTTCATTATTTCCCCGAGCAGGACCGTAGTGGTGGTTTTGCCATTGGTGCCGGTGACGGCCAGGACCTCGGTGGTGCCGGAGAAAGCGAGCGCCGTCTCAATTTCGCTGAAAACGGGAATCTGATTCTTCTTCAGCTTTAACATAAGCGGGTTTGAGCTGGACACTCCCGGGCTTTTAACCGCGAAAGCGCAGGAAAGAAATTTATCAGTGTGGCCGCCGGCTTCAACTTCCACTTTCCCGCTGAGCCCTTTGAGACGTTTTTTGAGTTCGGTTAAAGGTAAGGTGTCGCTCAGCAGAACTTTGAATCCGCCGCGAGCCAGGAGATTCGCGCAGGCGACCCCGGATTTGCCCGCGCCGATCACGAGGCCTTTTTTGCCTTTAAATTTTTCAGGTATAAACATAATTGGGAGGATTGGAGGACTGAAGGATCAATGCTACTTTGCCGGATGCTGCCAATCCTCTAATCTTTTAGTCCTCCGGTCCTTTATCTTATTTTAAGCGAAGATAGCGCCGCCAGCATCAGCATGATGCCTATTATCCAGAAACGCACCGTCACTTTTGATTCGGCTATGCCTTTGATCTCGTAGTGGTGATGCAGCGGAGCCATCAGAAAAATCTTTTTCTTTCCTCGCAGTTTATAGGAACCCATCTGTAATATGACCGACAGCGTTTCAAGCAGAAAAATCCCACCCGCTACAGGCAGAATGAGTTCCTGCTTTACCGCTATAGCCGAAACGCCTATGGCCCCGCCTAAAAACAGGGAGCTGGTGTCGCCCATGAAGATCTCAGCCGGATAGGCGTTGAACCAAAGGAAGCCCAGACAGGAGCCAATCAGCGCGGCCAGGAAAACAGCTATCTCCCCCGCTCCTATGACGTGTATGATCTTAAAATATGCGGCCAGTTTCACATTTCCGGCCGAATACGCCAGAATAGCGAAGGTCAGCGCCGCGAAAACGATGGTGCCGGCGGCCAGGCCGTCCAGGCCGTCAGTCAGATTTACCGCGTTGGACGAACCTATGATCATAAACATGGCAAGCGCGGCGTAAAGAAAGCCCAGGTTAAGGTAAAATTCTTTAGTGTAGGGGACGGAAACACTGGTCGCGTAAGCTGCGTTAGGCGGGTCCACTGCCAGATAGCCGACCACAACTGCGGCTGTGACCAACTGCAGAATGAATTTAAACTTAGAGGAGGCCCCCTTTGGGTTCTTTTTCACCAGCTTGGTATAGTCATCCAGCCATCCAGTGAATGCGAGTATCACGGTCGTGAAAATTAACAGAAGTATGAAACGGTTGTCCAATCTTGCCCACAGCAGTGTGCTGAGGATCAGTGTCAGGAATATAAGCAGGCCGCCCATGGTCGTCGTGCCTTCTTTTGAAAGGTGGCTTTTGGGTCCGTCCACGCGCTGGATCTGGCCTATTTTGAAGGAGCGCAGTTTGGCAATGAGCGCCGGACCTATCAGGAGGCTCAGGAAAAAGGAAGTCATGATCGCCCCGCCGACCCTGAAAGTTATATACTGAAATACATTGAGCGGGGTGAAAATATCTTTTAGATAGTGAACGTAGTAAAGCATTAATGTCTCCTAACTGGTAATAAATTTATTTATCTCTTACAATCCCGCTATCAGTTTCTCAAATCTCATCGCCCGGGAAGCTTTTAACAGAAACGTCCCCTTGCCGGTTCGTATCGCGGTCCGCAGATCCCCCGCCCAGGCTTCGGAGGATTCGGCGTAAACAACTTTCTCGCCTTTACCTCTTTTATTCATTTCTCCGGCCGCGGCCTTCATTTCCGGCCCGGCCAGGAAGATTTTATCCGCGTCCAAAGTCGCCAAATATTCGCCCAATTCGGCGTGGTACTGCGCTGCGTGTCGGCCCAATTCCTTCATATCTCCCAGCGCCAGATAAAAAGGTTTGGGGAAAGAGGCGCTGAAAACTGTCTCTAATGCGGCCCGCATGGAAGCGGGGTTGGCGTTGTAGGCGTCCAGTATGACGGTGGAACCGTTGATATTAATTATCTGCATCCGCATGGGCGGCGGCGTGAATGATTCCAGTCCGGCCTTCACCGAAGTCAGGCTAAGACCGGATGCGATGGCCGCGCCGGCCGCTGCGGCGGCATTGCGGTAATTATGCCGGACGGAGGATGGCAGGCGGATTTCTATAATGTCGTTTTTATAGCTCAGTTTGAGCGCGCCGCCCACTTCGGAAATCCCTATGTCGGCGCCGTAATAGCCGAAGCTCAGTTTGTTTACCTTTCGATCTTTTAGCGCAGCTAGATATTTATCGTCAGAATTGTAAATCAGCGTGCCGCCCGGTTCCAGGCAGTCCACGATTTCCGACTTGGTGCGAAAAACGGTTTCCAGGTCTCCGAAATATTCAAGATGCGAAGGTCCGATATTTGTGATGACCGCGATATTTGGTCTGGCCAGAGCGCCTATCTCGAAGATATCGCCTTTCTTGGAGGCGCCCAGCTCAAATACGCCGAATTTGTGTTCGTCGCGCAGTTCCAGAAGGGAGAGCGGGAGGCCGAAATGGTTATTGAGGTTCCCGGTGTTGGAACACGTCGGGCCGGCTTTTTCGAAAATAGATCTGAGCATCTCTTTCGTAGTGCTCTTGCCGTTGGAACCGGTGATGGCCGTCACGGGGATGTTGAACCGGCCGCGGTGCCAGGCGGCTAGGCGGTGCAGAGCTTTCAGGGTGTCCCAAACGCCGATCACGCACTCGGGAAAGCTCTTGAACCGGCCGATCTTATTATCCTCCACCAGCCAGCCCGTCACGCCTTTGGCCAGGGTCTCTTCCAGGAAAACATGGGCGTCGTGCGCCTCTCCCTTGAGGGCCCAGAAGAATTCCCCGCCTTTCAATTTGCGTGTGTCGGTTTCAAAATTGGCGAAGGCGGCGTTAAGGCTTCCTTTTATTACGCGTCCGTTCACAACTTTCGCCAAGGTTTCAATATTAGTTCTAAGGTCCATATAGGGAAGAAGATCAAAGGATTGGGCTCATATTAAACCCTTACAGTTTCAGTTCTCAGATTTCTGGCGCTTCGCCTTCTGATCCTCCAGCTTTTTTCTGATCGCTTCGGCTGCTGCTTCTCGGTCGTCAAAATGTATGGTGCGGTCGCTTAGTATCTGATAATCTTCGTGCCCTTTACCTGCTATCAGGACTATATCGCCGGCCTGAGCCATCTCCACGGCTTTTGTGATGGCGGATTTGCGGTCAGGTATCAGGGTGTAATTTGTGAAGGCGTCCTTGAGCCCGGCCTGTATGTCCGCGAAGATGCGGGCGGGATCCTCTCCGCGCGGATTATCGCTGGTTACTATGGCGTAATCGCTCAGCGAGGCCGCCGCTTTTCCCATCGGGGCGCGCTTGGTACGGTCCCTGTCGCCGCCGCAGCCGAAGACCGTGATAATCCTGCCATGCGGCATCTTCCGGAGGTTGGAAAGCACATTCTCCAGCGCGGCGTCGGTGTGGGCGTAATCCACGAACACTCCAAAGGGCTGACCGAGTTCCACCCGCTCAAGCCTTCCCGGCACGGTTGTCAGGGTTTCTACTCCTCTGACGGCCGTATCAACCGGAACTCCGGCGGAAACCGAGGCTGCGATGGCGGCGAGGGCGTTATAAATATTATACCGGCCCAGGAGGCGCAGAGTCACCCGGCGGCGCGTCCCGCGGGCGCTGAGCTCAAACACGGTGCGGTCCTGCAATATCTCAGCGTTTTCAGCCCTGAAGTCAGCGGGTTTGTCTATGCCGTAGGTTACAGGGGTCAGGCTGCCGCTGAGCGCGGAAAGTATCTCACCCGCCCTGTCTTCATCGGCGTTCACCACGGCGCTCTTATTTTTTTTCGGCGAGGCCGCGAGAAGCTCAAATAACCTTTGCTTAGCCTTGAAATATGTTTCCCGGTCCTTGTGGAAGTCCAGATGATCGCGCTGCAGGTTGGTGAATACGGCGACATCAAAGGCAGCTTCGTCCGCGCGCTTGAGCGCTAAAGCGTGCGATGACACTTCCATTATTACGGCGCCGGCCCCGGCGTCGGCCATCATCCTGAAAAGCGAATGCAGTTCGGCGGCCAGCGGGGTGGTGTTAGCCGCTTTAGATATGACTTTTCCGCCCACGCGGTAGTCTATTGTGCCGATGACTCCGGGACACGCGCCGGCCAGCGCGTAAATATTCTCAAGCAGATAGGCCGTGGTGGTCTTGCCGTTGGTCCCGGTGACGCCGATCAGCTTAAAGCGGCGCGAAGGATGTCCGTAAAACTGTGAGGAGGCCTTAGAAAATGTTTCCAGGACGTCGGTTGCGGATACCCAGGCGATCCCGGGGTGAGCGTCGGCCAGTTCAGCCGGAACAGGGCCCGCGGTTACGATTGCCGCGGCGCCGTTCAGTATCGCCGACTTTATATACTTGTTTCCGTCCTCTTTCAAGCCGGTTACGGCAAAGAACAGGTCGCCCTTTTTGACTGTGCGGGAATCGTTGGCAATGCCGGAAATATCTGCGTCCCCGGGCCCTGTTGCGCGTGTGTCGGGAATTTCCTTTAAAATTTCTCTAAGGAGCATATGTTAACCTGAAAGTTGCAATTGCAACTTTCCCTTTCGCGGTGCTCAAGGTGCGCTTCGCGCGGTATACACCCTCGAAAACGCTGCGCGCATAGCGCTTGGTTTTCGACCCGCCGCTGCGGGGAATCCTGCAATATTTATATTCACCCTATTCCTTAATGAAATCCAGATTCAACTGCAGGATTCGGGTTAACTATATGATAGAAAATTTAAGAGTAATTGGAAAATGTTCTAACCCTGCGGGCGGTTACACTAATCGGTCACGCGGGCGGCGGGAGGGAGCTTGCGCTCCAAAAGGGCTTTGTCCGGCCGGATTCCTTTAAGCGTGATTATCTTTTTGACTATATCCTGGAAGGCGGGGGCGGCCGTTTCGCCGCCGTAATGAAAGAGCTTAGGATTGTCCAGTATCACCAGAATCGTGTACTGCGGTTCGTCGGCCGGGAAAAAACCGCAGAAGGAGGCGACGTTTTTATCGGTAATATATTTGCCTGTCCTTGGATCAATTTTTTTAGACGTGCCGGTTTTTCCGGCTATCAGATAGCCGGGCACGCCGGCGTTTTTACCGGTTCCGGCATCCACCACGCTGATCAGTATATTCTTTATCGTCGCATAGGTGCTTTTGGAAATGACCCTTCGTATTACCGCCGTTTCATTTTTAAATTTTATCCTGCCGCCGGTATCCGTTATTCTGTCCACGAGGCGCGTTTCCAGCAATTCCCCCCCGTTGGCCACCGCTGAATATGCGTTGACCACCTGTAGCGGCGTAGCGGCGATGCCGTGCCCGTAAGAACCTACCGCGAGATCGACGGTCCGGTATTTTTCTATAGGCCGCAGAATGCCGGGAGACTCTCCGGGGAAGCCCAGCCCGCTCTTGGTGCCGAAGCCGAATGCTTTTGTGTAGAGATAATAAGCTTCCAGCCCCAGCTTAAGCCCTATCTTGGCGGTGCCGATATTGGATGACCGCTCCATAACACCGGACAGCGTTAATGTCTTTTCCGGTTCGTGATCGTGGATCGTAACCTTGCTGTTGAGCGCCCATGCGCCGTTCTCGCAGTAAAAGGTGTCTTTGGTCGTTACGACATTTTTTTCCAGAGCGGCGGCTATCGTTACGGTTTTAAAAGTAGATCCCGGTTCGTACACCCATTCCACCGGTTCT
>JBAXKK010000004.1:0-57220 GCA_037137395.1 Elusimicrobiota bacterium | reverse complement strand
TGCCATCGCCGATACGCCACCTGTACCTACCAAACCGGCCTGCAATGTAGTTACACCCCAGTTCCCAGTGGCGCTATTATAAACAGGCATCTTATTGCACCCGCCGGATTGGCCTAGATAAAGGTCGTTCTGGTACTCCACCATATTGGTAACTTCACAACCTGTCCCCAGCAGGGCGCTTAAATCCACGGTGTCCCAGTCGCCGTGTATCCATGTCGTGCCGGCATTGGTGGAATACATCACGCCAAAGCCATTGGTAAAATCACTGCCCGCTGAACCGGATAAGGCCGTTAGTACTGATTTGCTTGAAACCGCCAGGCCGGAGCCGAGGTCCTGC
Organism: Elusimicrobiota bacterium; assembly: GCA_037137395.1. GTDB lineage: Bacteria > Elusimicrobiota > Elusimicrobia > Elusimicrobiales > UBA9959 > YA12-FULL-51-18. The sequence goes on along the minus strand of JBAXKK010000004.1, from coordinate 56,883 downwards.
ACATCCACCTGAACGGTAACCCCGCCGGTGAGGCTTATAAGCTGCGTCTCCGACATAAGCCCGGCGGTTGAGGAAAATATCTTGTAATTATTGAAAGCCGGCTTCGCCGTGTCAAGGATAAAGCTGCGCACCGCGCTCCATTGACCCAGGCTTACACCGGACTGTGCTGCCACGCGCCAGTAGTATGTGCCGTCGGTTAATGTGTGGGTGGTAACCTGTATAAATCCGTCCACGGTGTAATCGGTTGTGCTGTACACAACTATGGGTTTATTAAGTATCACCGTAGGGCTTGAGAAGTCGCTGTCATTATCCACCTGCAGTATATATTGCGCGCTTCCGCCCAGTATCGCGGCTGTAACCGTGCTGATGCCAATCCAGCTGAAGCCCGGTTTTGAGTACCTGACGGACGCCCCGTCCGCGGGATATGAAGGAGTGGACACCATCAGCGGCGAGCTGGCCATGTAGTCAACTATAACGGAATACGGACCGTAGTTCTGCACATTGCCGGCCAGGTCAGTGGCGTTGAATACCACCTGATTAGTAGCGCCGCAGTAGTTCATGCTGTTACAGACTATGGTATTGGTTGACTGGACTAAATTGTTCAAGCTTCCGGTCGCCGACAGTGTCTGCGCCCCGGTGGTCCCGTTGATACCGGTAATATTTACACCCGAAGGCGACATTGCGGCCACCTGGTAATTGTCGGTTCCGGAATACAGTTTACCGTTATAAACGGCAAGCGTGCCCGAAGCATTGGACCCCGATAATATAGCTTTATTGGAATTAGCCGCGCTCCAGGTTGTGCCGTCGAATACTGCCACCCTGCCGCCGGGATAGGTTCCGGCGTATAATTTACCGTTATAAACAGCGAAGGAGAGCACGCGGCTGATTCCGCTTAATATAGCCTGGCCGCCATTAACAGTATCCCAGGTTATACCGTTATAGACCATAGGAACGCCGCTCCAAACTCCCGCGTACAATTTACCGTTATAAGCGGTAAGCGCCTGAACAGCCATATACCCTATATCAGTAGTTGCGCTCCAGTTCGCACCGTCAAAGGCCGCCACTCTTCCGCGGTTAGGCTCGCCATCAGCGATTCCTGCGTATAATTTGCCATTGTAAACAGCAAGCGAATACACGCCAGTCGCACCGGCATATATTGCATTGCCGTTATTGGTCACGCTCCAGGTTGTGCCGTCAAATACCGCCACTTTGCCTTGGTCGAGCCCTGCGTATAACTTGCCATTGTAAACAGCTAACGACCAGATTCTCGTAGTTCCGGCTATAGCGGCGCCGTTATTGGTCAAACTCCAGGTCGTTCCGTCGAACTTGGCCACTTGTCCGCTTGGATCGGTGGATCCTGCATATAAGTTGCCGTTATAAACAGCAAGACACTTCACCTGCAATAGTGTGGAAAACACCATATTGTTATTATTAGCCATGCGCCAACTGGTGCCGTTAAAGATTCCCAACTTGCTGGGATAGGAACCCACATACAGTTCGCCATTGTAAACAGCAAGCGAGATCACATCATTTATGGATGCTGTGAGGCTATTGAAACCTGTACTGGCCCAGGTGGAAGCCTCCACCCAGTTGACACCGGCGCTGGTGGTATATTTTACGCTGAAACCGGAGGTGTAATCGCCCCAGTCGTGGCCGTCGTTGCCGCTCCAAAGGGCTGCGCTTGAAACAGCCAATCCGGTTGCGTCAGTTATGGTTATCTGCGCCGTAACATTATTGGTCAGTGATATGGACTGGCTCTCGCTCAGCCAGCCATTAGTGCTGGATAGAACCTGATAAGCCGAGCCAGCCGGAACCGTAAAGTCGGTTATAAATCTGCCGGTGCTGGTATTTATGCCAAAAGTGCTGAGCGACGTTTTAACCCGCACGCGCCAGTAGTAAGTGGTGCTATCAGCCAGATCCACATTGGGGCCGATAGCGCCGTCTACCGTAAAGGCGTTGGTGTCGGCTACAACCAGCGGGGTTGAGGTGGAGACGGGGATGTCGGAGAAATCAGCTTTGAGCGAGTAATCCACCTGATATTGCGCGCCCAAACCAAGCGAGTTAGCGGCTGTGGTGCTTATACCTATAAAACTAAGATTAGGGCGTTTGATATTTACATAAGCGCCGTTAACCGGCCAGATGGGCGTGGCAATAAACAGGGGACTGGTGGGCACATAGTCCACCAGCACGGAGTACGGACCGTACCTGTTCACATTGCCGGCCAGGTCAGAGAAAACCACAAGCACCTGATTGGTGGCGGCGCAGGACCAGGCGCCGTTGCAGGGCACGGTATTAGTGGTCTGCCTCAGATCAAAACCATAGGCGGTGACCAGAGAACTCTTGCTGCCGTCGCCCCCGGTGTATTCTATTCTTAGCGGGTCGTAAACAAGACCCTTGCCCATATTTACACCCGAATTCGCATCATGAAACGCGTATAACTTGCCCTGATATTGCGCATAGTACATGGCAGAGTCTATCATCGGACTAGTGAAAACAGACTTCTCATCAGCAAAAGCAAATCTAATTGCATTAGGAGTACCGGCGCGATAGGCATATAACAGGGTGGATCTATAAAGTGTGGAAAAACCGTAAGTGCTACCCGGATAGGATAGATAGGAGTTGTCCGCGTGGTTATACCTGATCTGGCCCGCCTGCCCGCCGTACATCAACTTAGCGTCGTAGGTATACATACTGCGCGCATAATTGGCATTAGTCCACGGCGGCGCCCATAGGTTAATGCCCTTACCATCAAAAATATTCAGCGCTAGAGAAGGACCCCCGTCCCAACCAAAATATGCCCGGCCGTTATAAGATGTGGAAGGAGGCCAACCTCCAGCCCCCCACATTGCGCTACTCAGCAACACCCAGTTGGCATCGCTGTTGGAAACATAGAGGCCGGGGCCATAGGCGGTAATACTGTTGTTATTGACGGGCCCTAATCTATTGGCATACGGCGCCACGCGGCCCAGGTTGGTCCAGGTGGTGCCGCTGAGATAACCGATGTAGCCACTGTCATTTATTACATAAAGCCTGTTGTTGAGAACCCGCATACTTGTAATGGTATTAGCTACCACCAACGGCGCGGAACCGCCATTGGCCCCGCTCCATACAGCGCCATCCAAATAAACAATTGTGCCGTTGCTTAATCCCACATAAAGTTTGTCTTGGTAAACCGCTATACATAGAGGGTAGTTCCCGCCGAAAATGGGAATAGCCGCGCCACCGCTCAGCGCGGACCAGTCGCCGCCTCTCCATGAATTGCCGGAAGTGGAACTATAAAAAACGCTTATGCCACCTGCCAGGTTATCAAGCGAAGCCGTTGAAAGCGCCAGGCCGGAGCAGGGGTCCTCAAGGGTGAATTGGACGGTAAGCCCGGCGGCCAAAGGCGAATAAATCGCGTTGACATCCACAAAACCCGTGCCCGGTATCATCACTTTTACCGCGGTTCCCTGCGGCGCTGTAACATCCGTCATAAAACTAAAAGTGCTTATGAACGGCGCGTAATTGCCTAAAGCCGTCTGAGCGCGCACGCGCCAGTAATAGGTGGTATTATCACTTAATGTATGCGTGCTTAAAACTATATAGCCGTCAACCGTAGGAATCATGGTGCTTACGACAACAACAGGCGTTGACAGCCTCACATCGAAGGAAGCGAAACTCGGGTCGCGTGAGATTTCAAGATTATAATTAGCGCCTTGCCCTATACCCGAAGCGAAAGTTGTATTGGCTCCTATCCAGCTGAAGCCGGGCTTGGAAGTACCGACCACCGCCCCGTTAGCGGGGTACGACGGCGTAGAAATCATCAGCGGCGAGGACGCGGCATAGTCCACCTGCACGGCATAAGGGCCGTAGGCAAGAACATTGCCGGCCAGGTCAGTGGCGTTGAATACAACCTGGTTGGTAGCGCCGCAGTTGGCGACGCCGCCGCAGACCGCGGTATTGGTTGACTGGGCCAGATTCAGGCTGCCGGCCGCCGACAAGGTCTGCGCGTTGGTAGTGCCGTCGCCGCCGGTAAGCGTTACCGCAGCAGGCGACATCACGGCTACTTTTCCGCTCGTCCCGTTCCCCACGTATAATTTGTCGTCGTAAACGGCAACCGCGAATAGCGCGGTTGTTGTCGCGATTACAGGGGTGCCATTATTAACCGCAGTCCAGTTTGTGCCGTCGAATACGGCCACATTGCCGGCGTAGCTAAAAGCGTATAATTTACCTTTGTAAACAATAAGCGCGGTCACGCGCCCTCCGGCAGGGAATACCGCGTTGCCGCCATTAGTCACGCTCCAACTTGCGCCATTAAACATGCCTACTTTGCCAAAATTATCGCCACCCGAATACAACTTTCCGTTATAAACCGCAAACGATTGCGGATCACCGCCGTCCGCGGTAGTTGTGGTCCAGGTTGAGCCGTCAAATACACCTAACTTCTGATACCAATTGGCTCCAAGGTATAATCTGCCATTATAGGAGCAAAGCGTATTTACAATGTAGTCTCCGCCGGTGCTATATGTAATTACCTTGTTGCCATTGTTCGATACGCTCCAGGTTGAACCGTCAAATGCATATACTTTGCCGGGATAGGTTCCGGCGTACAATCTGCCGTTGTAAACTGCAAGAGTCTCCACCGCCCCCGACAGCGCGTTGCCGTTGTTGGCCACTCTCCAGCTTGTGCCGCTAAATATAGCCACATGACCATTATTTGATCCCGCGTATAATTCGTTATTATAGACGGCAAACGATAGTATCTGATCGCCCAGCCCCAGTGCCACCTTGTCAAAACTTGTGTCTTCGGACCAGATCCCGGTTGCGCTGCTCAACTTTGCCACCTTGCCCGGATACATTCCCCCGTACAATGTGCCGTTATAAACGGCAAATGAATAAACGCCGGTCGCCCCGGTGATCACAGCGTTAGCTGAAATTGTCCAGGTGGAATTATCAACCCAGTTGGCGCCGGCCGAAGTGGTATATTTTACGCTGAACCCGCCGGTATAACCGCCCCAGTTAAGGCCGCCGCCTCCGCCCCACAGCGCTGAGGTTGAAACCGCCAGACCAGCCGCGTCGGTAACGGTTATCTGCGCGGTAACATTATTGGTCAGGGTTATGGCCTGGCTCTCGCCAAGCCAGCCGTTAGTGCTGGAGAGGACTTGAAAAGCCGAGGCAGCCGGAATCGCAAAGTCGGTTATAAATCTGCCGGTGCTTATGTTTATTCCGTAATCTGCGAATATCGTTTTAACCCGCACGCGCCAGTAGTAGGTGGTTTTATCGGCCAGCTCTAAACCGACATTGGGGCCTACGACGCCGTCCACTGTGAACGCGTTGGTATCGGCCAGAACAATGGCCATAGAGGTGGATGTATAACTTCCAAAGCTCTGGTCGGTCCCGTAATCCACCTGATACTGCGCGGCGGTGCCGAGCATAGCCGCGGCAGTGGTGCTTACGCCGATAAAATTGAAATTGGGGCGGTAAAAATTAACATAAGCGCCATTGATTGGCCAAGTGGGCGTGGCGATCGCCAACGAGCCTACGCCGATATTCACCTGCACGGCGTAGGGGCCGTAGGCCCTGACATTGCCGGCCATATCCGAAGCGCTGAATATCACCTGGTTAGTAGCGCCGCAGCCGGCTACGCCGCCGCAGACCAGAGTGTTAGTGGACTGGACCAGATTGTTCAGGCTGCCGAACGCCGCCAGTGTCTGGCCCCCGGTAGTGCCGTTATAGCCGGTGAGCGTCGCGGTAGAAGGCGACATAACGATAACCTTGCTGTCCATACCCACATAAAGCTTGCCTTCATAAACCGCCATACCTAACAGATTAATCCCGGTGGTTATCGCGGCGTTGTTGTTAGCGGTGGTCCAGTTCGTGCCATCATATACAGCCACCTTCGGGATAAACCAGTATCCGGTGTATAACTTGCCGTTGTAAACAGCCATCGCGCCAATATTGAAACTATTAGCCAAGGGCGAATAAGAAATGGAGCTCCAGACCCCGGTTGCGGCGTCAAACACTGCCACCCCGCCGCCGTTGTTGGCTATCTTTCCGTATAATTTGCCGTTATAAACCGCCCATCCCGTCACGGCTGTGCCGCCGACTCCGACACCGCCGTTAGCCTGGGACCAGTTTGTGCCGTCAAACACAGCCACTTTGCCGTTGGGATTGGTTCCGGCGTATAATTTACCATTGTAAACCCCAAGCGCGGCCACATATTGCGCGCCAGTAGATACCGGGTTGCCGTTATTGGATACGCTCCAGGTGTTGCCATCAAATACAGTAACCTTGCCTATATTGGTCCCGGCATATAACTTATCGTTATAAACGGCGAGCGACATTATAGTCGCGCCCGGCACTACCACGGTATTGTTATTGGTCACGGTCCAATCTGTGCCGTCAAATTGGGCCACTTTGCCGTTAGTCCCGCTCCCGTATAACTTGCCGTTATAAACGGCAAAAACTAGCGGTCCATCACCACTATCCAAAACAGCATTACCGTTATTAGCCACGGTCCAGCTCCCGGTTGAACTGTCCAATACCGCTACTTTGCTAAACCTGGTTCCGGCGTATAGTTTGCCATTGTAAACAGCCAGCGCCTCCACCCTGTTCGCACCAGTGATTATAGCATCGCCGCCGTTCATAACCGTCCAACCGGCGTCTTCAAGCCAGTTGGCGCCGGCGCTGGTGGTATATTTTACGCTGAACCCGGCTGACGGATCGCTCCAGCTATGGGCGTCATTGGCCCAAATCGCCGAGGTTGAAACCGCAAGCCCGGCCGCGTCAGTCACTGTTATCTGCGCCGTGACATTATTGAACAGAGTTGTGGGCTGGTTCTCGTTCAGCGAGGCACCGTCGGCTGACATAACCTGATAAGCTGAAACCGCCGGGATAGTGAAGTCGGTTATAAATCTGCCGGTGCTGGCGCTGACGCCATAATTGTTGTAATTGGTTTTAACCCGCACGCGCCAGTAGTAGGTGGTATTGTCGACCAGCTCTGATCCGGCATTGGGGCCGATAGAGCCGTCCATGGTAAAGGCGTTGGTGTCGAGAACCACGGCCATAGAGGTGGAGGTATAGCTTCCGAAGTTCTGGTCCTTCCCCCAATCTACCTGATACTGCGCGCCGGTTATCATGGCAGCGGTATTGGTACTCATGCCGATAAAGCTGAAATTGGGGCGCTTAAAATTTACAAAAACGCCGTTTACCGGCCAGGTTGGCGTGGCAACTGCCAGCGGACCGGCGCCGATATCCACCGATATCGCGAATGGGCCGTAGGTTTTAACATTACCGGCCATATCCGTCATATTGAACACAACCTGATTGGTAGCGCCGCAGGTATAGGAACCGTTACAGACAGAGGTATTGGTTGAATGCGCCAGATTCAGGCTTCCGGCCACTGTCAGGGTCTGAACCCCGGTAGTGCCGTCAAATCCGCTAAGCGTAACGCTTGACGGCGACATCACAGCCACCAGGCCGGTGTCGCTGGCGGCGTATAGCTTACCGTTATGAGCGGTAAGAGCGGTCACAGCGATATACGGCGCACCGCCCATACCCGACCCCGGGAATACCGGTGTGCCGCGGTTAGCAAAGCTGCGGGTTGTGCCGTCATACACGGTCACAATGCCGGAAGGCCAGGTTCCCTCATATAACTTGCCATTGTAAACAGCAAATGATTGCCCTCTTTCAGTCCAGTTGGCAACAGCCCCCACAATTGGTGTCGCTGCCCAGGTTGTGCCGTTGAATACAGCGCCTGCTCCGCTACCGGAACCTGAATAATTTCCCAAATACAGGTTGCCGTTATATGCGGTAAGGGATGTTGCCGAGCCAGCGCCTAAAATCGCGGCTCCGCCATTGGCCATAGTCCAGTTTGCACCGTCAAATATAGCCACCTGGCCGCGCTCATTGCCGGCGTATAGTTTGCCGTTATAAACGCCAAGCGCATCCACCTCCAACGGCCCCCCCGATATTATAGGGTTATTGTTGTTGGATACCCGCCATGTTGTGCCGTCAAATACAGCCACCTTGCCGTTGGTATAGTATCCGGCGTATAGTTTGCCGTTATAAACGGCAAGCGACTCAACCTCCCCCACCCCTGACACCCCTGAACTCATCAGGCTGTCGGTCCAGTTCGTGCCGTCAAATTTAGCCACTTTACCGTTGTTGGTTCCTGCGTATAAATAACCGTTGTAAACGGCAAAATTATAAACATACGAAGCACCCAAGATCGCGGCTCCGGAATTGTACGCGGTCCAGGTACCGGTCGCGTCGTCAAATATGGCGATCTTGCCGCCGGGATAAACTCCGGCATATAATTTACCTTTGTAAGAGACGAGAGCTCTTATGGCTGTCCCCCCCAGTATCGTACTGCCGCCATTTGTGAGAGCCCAATCGTTGCCCTCTATCCAGTTGGCACCGGAATTGGTGGTATATTTGACATTAAATCCGGCGGTAGTATCGCCCCAGTCATGGCCGTCGCTGCTGGATAAGGCGTAAGTTGAAACCGCCAACCCGGTCGCGTCAGTTACGGTTATCTGCGCCGTAACCCCGCGCGCCAGCGTTACAAATGAACCCTCGCTCATCAGGGCGCCGCCAAAGGAGACAGCCTTAAAATTAGTCGGCACCGGCTGGGTAAAATCGGTTATAAATCTGCCGGTACTTATCCACATACTGTAGGTGCTCAGGATCGTCTTGACCTTCACGCGCCAGTAATAGGTGGTGTTATCAGCCAAAGCCGGGATATTCGGATCACTGGCATTGGGCCCGATAGCGCCGTCCACCGTAATAGCGTTTGTGTCGGTAAGAACAAGCAGCGTTGAAGTGGTGCCTACGACACTAAAATTCGCATCGGCCGAGTACTCCACCACATAGCGCGCCCCGTTGCCTATTACAGAAGCGGCATTAGTGCTTATACCCACAAAGTTGAAATTGGGCTTACTTAAATTGACAAAAGCGCCGTTGACCGGCCAGGCCGGCGTGGCAACGAATATGCCGCTATTAATAATATCAACCTGCACCGAGAAAGGCCCGTAGGTGGTGACATTCCCGGCCCTGTCCGTGGTGTTGAATATAACCTGGTTAGTGGCGCCGCAGGGGAAAGCACCGTTACAAGTGTATGTATTGGTTGTCTGGGCCATGCTGAGGCCAGTCGCCGTAAGGGTCTGAGCCGTGGTAGTGCCGTCGGTTCCGGTAAGCGTGGCCGGGGTCGGCGTGAAGGCGTGAATCTTGGAGCTGCCGTCTCCGCCGGTGTAAATTTTATTATTATAAACGCAAACCACCCGATCCCCGCCGGTTATTGCCGCGCCGGAATTGGTTGCGTTCCACCTGACGGCAGGATCGGCGCTCTCAAACACGCGGCCGCCTGCGTCAGGAGCGTAGATCTTTCCGTTGAAAGTTGTAAAACCCGCCACAATATTATTACCGGTGGCAATACCACCTGTCCAAGTATCGCCGTTTGAGCTCTCATACACCCTACCATTATCCCCTGCATAAAGCCTGCCGTTATAAACCGCAAGCGCATTAAGCGCTGTGGCTGAAACGATCGCATTGCCGTTTATCGCTGTCCAAGTGACGCCATCAACGCTCACATACACTTTTTTAGTCTGTTGATCCGCGGCGTACAGCCTGCCGTTATAAACCACGAGCGAGCCGATAAAGTTTGCCACAGGCACGCCGGTGCTCCAGCGGCTGCCGTTCGCGCTAAAATACACTTTACCATTGTTGGCCCCGGCGTACAGCCTGCCGTTATAAACCGCAAGAGCGTAAATAGCGGGAGTACCCGTATCCAGGGGTGCCCCTCCGTTTACGACGCTCCAACTCCCGCCGTCCGAGCTTTCTAAAATATAGCCGCTTTGGTCTCCAAAGTAAAGTTTGTTGTTAAAAACCGCGGCTGACTGTTTACTGCCGCCGTTCCCGGGCAAGGCAGAGCCGCCGTTTGACGCGGTCCAATCGACGCCATTGTTGGCTGTCCAAAACACGCGACCATTCTGATCTCCGATGTAAATTTTATTATTAAAAACCGCTGCCGAGAACGCCCTGTAGAAGGTGCTCGCGCCAGAGGTCACAGCAGCGCCGCCGTTTGTCGCGTTCCATGTTCCGGCCGTCCAGACCGCTCCGGCAGTGCTGCTGTATTTTACGCTGTACCCGCTGGTAAGATCACTCCAAACATGCCCGTCACTGCCGCCCCACAGGGAAGAGGCTGAAACCGCGAGTCCCGAACCCACGCCGGAACCCGGTGCCGCGTCAATCACGTTTATCTGCGCTGTCACGCCGTTGATCAGATCTATCAGCGTTCGATAATCATATGCGCCGCCGGTGGAATTAAGGACCGAAAACGCTGAAGCTACCGGCGCGGTGAAGTCGGTTATAAACCAGCCGGTGCTTCTGTTCACGCTATAAGTGCCGGCGCCCGATTGAACCAGCACGCGCCAGTAGTAGGTTGTGGCGTCGATCAGATTGCTGTTGGGGCCGGGCGCGCCGTCAACCGTAGCGATATTGGTGTCAACCACAACCACAAACGTGGAGGTTGAGGCATAAGTCCCCAGGCCGAAGCCCGGGTCGGTCCCGTAATCAACCTGATATTTCGCGCCGGAGCCAAGAATAGCCGCAGTATTGGTGCTTACACCGACAAAGCTGAAATTTGGGCGTGTGAAATTTACAAAAGCGCCATTGACTGGCCAGGTGGGCGTGGCAAGTTCCAGCGCGCCAGAGACCATACTGTCCACCACCACGGCGTACGGGCCATAGGTCCCGACATTGCCGGCCATATCTGTAACATTGAAAACCACCTGATTGGTGGCGCCGCAGTTGGCCACGCCGCCACAGCCAACGGAACTGGTTGACTGGACCAGGTTCAGGCTGCCGGACGCCGCCAGGGTCTGCCCCACGGTAGTGCCGTCGGCTCCGGCAAGTGTCGCGGTTGTCTTCGACATCACATATAGGCTGTTGCCGGTTGCCGCGTATAACCTGTCATTATAAACTACAAAGCCTTGGAACCAATTAATCCCCACCGGAGCTCCATTATTAGACATAGCCCATGTTTTACCGTTAAACACGGCTACTTTGGTAGAGTCGGGAGAAGCGGCAACACCTCCGGTGTACAACTTGCCGTTATAGACGGTCATCGCACTATTCCGGGTGTTACCGTCAAGGGAAGGAGGCTGAGCGGCAGGAGAACTCCAGCTTGTGCCGTCAAACATACGGAAAGGGGGGTAGGAACCGGAGTTTCGCGCGTATAAGTTACCGTTGTAAACCACAAATCCGGCTAGATAACTTCCAATCGAGGCACCGCTGTTAGACATGCTCCAGTTTATGCCGTCAAATACAGCAACCTTGCCTGTCGGCCAATCCCCGGCATATAACTTGCCATTGTAAACCGCAAGAGCGTGGATACTAGCCGCCCCTGTGATTACAGGGTTGCCGCTATTAGATACTTGCCAGGTCGTACCGTCAAACACGCCGATCTTACCGATAGTGGTACCCGCATATAGTTTGTTATTATAAACGGCAAAACTCAGCACACCCCCTCCCGGGACAACCGCGAGTGTGCTGTTGGCGACGCTCCAGCTTGTGCCGTTAAATACCCCCACCAGACCGTTACCGCCTCCATTATAACCGCTTCCAACGTATAAGTTGCCTTTGTAGACCGCCATCGCCTGTATCCACTCGTTCCCAGGTGCTGGGATTACAACGTTATTACCGTTAGATGCAGTCCAGGTTGTGCCGTTAAATGTGGTTACTCTGGGGCCGACGCTCGCGTACAATATGCCATTATAAACGGCCATCGCCCAAGCACCCGGCCCCCCGTTTACTACCGTCCAGCTTGAGCCCTCCAGCCAATTGGCGCCGGCGCTGGTGGTATAGTTAACGCTGAAGCCACTGGTAGTGTCGCCCCACATCTGGCCGCCTCCGGCCCAAAGCGCAGAGGTTGAAACCGCAAGTCCGGCCCTAGCGTCCGTCACCGTTATCTGCGCGGTTACGCCGTTCGCCAGATTTATCACCTGGCTCTCGCTCATCTGCCCATTGGTGCTTGAGTATATCGTATAGCCTGAGGCCGTAGGCGAACTGAAATCGGTTACAAACCAGCCGGTGCTTATATTGATGCCGTAATTGCTGTTTATTAATGTCTTGATTCGCACGCGCCAATAGTAAGTGGTGTTGTTGGCCAGTTCGGTGGTGGGGCCGGGCGCGCCGTCAAGCGTAAAAGCGTTGGTGTCCGTCAGAAGCAGCGCCGAAGTTGTGGAGCCCTCGACTGTAGTAAAATTCTCGTCACGCGCGTAGTCCACATAATAATACGACCCGGCGCCGATCATGGCCCCAGTATTGGTGCTTACTCCGATAAAGCTGAAATTGGGACGCGGGAAACTGACAAAAGCGCCGTTTACCGGCCAGGATGGCGTGGCAACATACAACTGGCTGGCGCTGAGGTCAACCTGCACGGCGTACGGGCCGTAGGTGCGCACATTGCCGGCCATATCTGAAACATTGAACACCACCTGATTGGTGGCCCCGCATGTGGTTGAACCGTTGCAAGCCTGGGTATTGGTGGACTGAACCAGATTAAGGCTGGCGGCCGCCGACAGCGTCTGCGGGTCAGTAGTACCGTCCGCCCCCGTAAGTGTCATGGTAGACGGAGATAGTAATGATACTTTGCCGTCGCCGCCAATATATAATTGATTATTGTAAACAACCAGCGCTTCCGTATAAGTTATACCTGTTGTCGCCGTGTTGGCAGTAGCGACGGTCCAGTTTGTGCCGTCAAATACAGCCATTTTACCGTTGGTGCCGGTATTAGCATACAGTTTGCCATTATAAACTGCAAGAGCCCGCGTCAAGTTCGCACCAGTAAACAATACTGCACCGCTATTAGTTGTCGTCCAGTTTGCGCCGTCAAATACGGACACCTTGCCATTGCAACCAATATAAAGTTTGCCGTTGTAAACAGCGAAAGCCATCACGCTTGGTAGACTTGTAAATAACGCGTTACCGTCATTGGTCAAGCCCCAGGTAGTGCCGTCAAACACCGCCACCTTGCCGCTGGAATAGCCTGCGGTATAAAGCTTGCCGTTGTAAACGGCCATAGCGGTCATGTAAAGCTCGCTCGTAAGCACAGGATTGCCGTTATTAGCTAAACTCCAGTTTGTGCCGTCAAATACCGCCACTTTGTTGACATCTATGGCCGCATATAACCTACCGTTATAAACAGCCATAGCCCCGACCGACCCGCCTATAGAATTCCCGCCATTAATCGCGCTCCAGGTATCATTGGTTTCATTAAGCACAAAGACTTTACCGCTGACGGTTCCGGCGTAAAGATTGTTATTGTAAGCGGTAAGCGACTTAACATGTGCCGGATTGCCCGGCAGCGTGGTTTGGGACCAGTTTACACCGTCAGTAGATATACCCACCTGTGAGTAAACCCCCGCGTACAATCTGCCCTTATACGCGGCTAGCGAATAGGTGCTCGATTGACCAGAAACCACCACAGCACCGCCATTTGAGGCTTTCCAGCCGGCCCCCTCCACCCAGTTGGCGCCGGCAGAGGTTGTGTATTTTACGCTGAATCCGCCGGTCAGATCCCCCCAGTTGTGCGAGTCATTGCCGCTCCATATGGCCGCGGTTGAAACCGCAAGCCCGGATATCGCGTCAGCCACATTTATCCGCACTGTTGCACCGTTACCGAACAACCCCACCATCTGACTTTCGCTCATCCATCCGCCGGAGCTTGAGAGTATTGTATAGCCGGAAGCCGTGGGCGAACTGAAGTCAGTAACAAAGCTGAATGTGGAGGAATAAGGCCCGCTGGATACGCTGAGCCCGTTGGTAACCGTGAACACGCGCCAATAATAAGTGGTGGCGTTCGATAGTGAGTGAGTGCTAATGGCTATAGAGCTGTCACTGCTGTAGACGCTGGTACTGCCGAGCACGATAGGGGTTGAAAGAATGACCGCAGGGCTGGTGAAATCAATGTCATTATCAATCTGAAGCGTATAGTACGAGTTCCCCACCAGATATTGAGCCACCGCCGTGCTGACGCCGACCCAGGAAAACCCTGCCTTGGGGATATTCACATAAGCGCCGTTAGCGGGGTAGCTGGGGGTAGAAATAAGCAGCGCCGGCACTGAAACATCCAGGTCCGCGCTCTCCGAACTCATAGCCGACCCGCGCCCCGGGAACAAGTCCGCCGCCATCAGGGGCTGGGTAGCCAGTAGCCAGTAACCAGTAACCAGTAACGTAATTCCGGGGACAGTATATTTAATTCCCCTTAAAAAGGTAGACGCTACCTTTTTACTAAAATCTTCACCAAAACGATCAAAAAGAGAGACAAAGGTGCCCAAAAAGGTAGACGCTACCTTTTTAGCCCTCTCATTAGTCTCTTTTACCGTTTTCATATTCTTAACAGTAGTAGTAAGGATTAAGCAATAAGTTTTAAGTCTTACTACTTACGACTTATTTCTTACTTCAGGATTAAGTTGTAAGTTTCAAGTCTTACCACTTATAACTTACTCCTTCCCCTTGCCTATCAGACTTATTATCGCCTGAACCGCGTCACAATACTTCTTCGCTTCTCCCGAAGTCACATCCGTGGTTGAAGGCGGATATTTATCACTGATATAACACTGTGTTAACTCATCAGCTAAATCGTAAAAATCCCCGAATCCGCTGTCATATTTTACCGCCTCATCTATTAAAAGCTTTAAATCATGCGTCTTAACCAGCTTCCATCCCCGACTTATCAGATACCCTTTTAAATACTTTTCCGCCGCCTGCTGAAGCAATACCGCCGAGATATCAGGATAACCTTCATTTTCAATGATCAGCCTGGCGCTTTCAAAATCATGTTTCGCCTTTTCAAACCACTCTTCGGCTTTCAATTTGCCGTTATTGCTTTCGCTCATACAGAAATCTTCCCTTGTTCATGATTTCCAGCACAAAATCATCTTCTATCTCCAACCGTTTTTTTAATTCTTCATTTGTAAAAACCAACGGCTCTATTGATATCCCCGTAAAACTTCTCAGCATTTTCCGCACTTCGCAAAATCGGGCGCTTCTCCTTCTGCTGTCATCTTTCACAATAAACAAATCAATATCGCTGCCTTCGGCGGGATTTCCATAAGCGTATGAGCCGAACAGTATAATTTTATCGGGATTGTAGCCGTCAACAATCCTTTTTGTAATTTCATTTATCAAATCCGTCATTTTTCTCACCAATCCTTATTTCTTACTTCCTTACTACCGATTACCGGATACTGGCCACTTTGCGGTACTGAGCCTTACTCCTTCCCTACTACTCCCTTTTAAACTTTGTGAGTCTTTCGCAAATATTTTACATCGGCTTTATCTTTATCGCGGCCGGTGGCTTCCTTGTTCGTGATAATATCAGCTTTTGACAGGAACGGGATTTTAAGCCCCTCAATTTCAACTTCCTGCCTGTTTTCATATGCCCGCGAAAACTCAACACCATCAATCTGTGTAATGACATCAATTCTTCTTGGAGCAATTCCAATTTGGAATATTATCCCCTTTTCACAAAAAGATCCTTTATTCAATTCAGCCAATGGCGCGCCGAATTCGGAAAGAGACTTGTACACCTTCCCGGAGTTATCCGGGGAACTTTCAACCCAGATATCAATGTCGCCTGTTGCTCGGGGATAACCACACGCGCCCATCGCATAGGCACCCACAACGAGGAATTTTGCCTCATTTCTTAACAATGTTTGCAACATTTCTTTGTAATCTTCGTTCAGCATACTCTTTTCCTTGCAAAGACCACAATTCCTCTGTTAAATCCCACATAAAGCCAACAACCTCCGACGCCGATATGTTCACATAAAAATCATCGTCTTTAGTCATTTTCTTTAAACAAGCATGTTCCCTTATAACTTTCATTTTTCAGTCCAGGCTGCCCCAGCCTTTCTGACGCTGATAACTCTTTGAAGTCTGGCTGCACTTCCATAGTATTGCCTTCTTAAGAACTCAACAGCCGCCACGCGTTCCGCCGGAGTCTTACCGCGCCAATACTCAAAATCCCTAAGCGTCCCCTTCATGTCCGCGAGCGTTCCTTTCGTCACGATTTTCTCGATCATACGCTCACCGCTTAATCCCTAATCTATGCTACTGCTTACCGGAATTAAATATACTGTCCCCGGAACTCCCTACCTTTTTGCAGGATTAAGTAGTAAGAACAGTCGTAAGGATTAAGTTGTAAGTTTTAAGTCTCACCACTTACCACTTACTCCTTAATCCTTACTACCGCCCTTACGGCGTCCTGCAACCGCGCCCGCCAAGCTCTGAGCCCCTGGCGGTGCCGACAAAGCTTACGTCCGGGCGCAGGGATAAATTCAAACCACTCCAACTAAAGAAATATCCGAACCCGCGCCTACCTATAGTAATAGACCCTGGCGCTGGCCAATTTGCCGGCCAGTATACAGTCCCTGTTCCATTAGCCGGCACGCTTGCGTAAGAGCAATTTAAGACAAACTCCGCAACATTACCTGTCAAATCCGCTATTCCCCACGGCGACGCGCCTGTTTCAGCCGCTGTGCGGTACACGTCCCCGCTCATATAACGCCCGACATCCAAGGGTCCAGCCATTTGGTAGTAGTTGGCATATACGCGACTTCGGACCACACCTTCATTAGGCGCTGTATAGTATGTGGAGACCCAAGGGCTGGCGGGCGGCACCGCACTTCCCCATGAATACGGCCGTGCGTCAGGCGATAGGTCACGCCCGGCCTTTTCAAATTCCATTTCAGTGGGCGGGCGCAGCCCTGCCCAGCTTAGATAGCTCCATATGTCGCCAATCGATGAATAGTACCTGGGCATATTGGGGTCCACCGCAGCATATATATTGGGATATGTGCCGGTGTTAGTCATTCCCTGACCTATAATATTAAGCAGAGCCGCCGTGCTGGAGTGCACCGCATTAAGAAAGTCGGCGTACTGGCCCTGCGTTACTTCGTAGCGGCCAATATAGAAGCTATTGTAGCCGTTGGGCCAACCTACCGGTGCGTTTAAGGGCAGGTTATTGCTCCCGGTGCCGGTGGCCAGCCCCGCATTGGTAATTGTTGCCGATAGGCTTCCGCCCGCGGTGTAATTATTGAATGTAGCACCGCCATAGTTAAGGACATTGTAGACAAAACTGCCTGTCGGCACTTTCACCATCGAGATGACGAATACCTTCACGCGCACTTTTGAAAGCGCGACGCCATCCGCCGCCATATTCCAGGTTACCGTGGTCCCGGCCGTCCAATAAGCGGATATAGCCGTATGATTCAGGAAAACACCTTTATTATCGCTTGCCGCAGTCAGGGTTGCCCCCGCGTCCACCGTGCCGCCGGTCAGCGTGGCATGGTTCCAGGTACCATCCGCGCCCGCCGCGGTGGAAAACTTCACAAATATCCAGTCAGCCGTATTATACGCGGCAAGGTTCGCCGATACACCGGTTGAAACATTGTTTTCCGCTATGGTAAAGCCTATACTAGCCAGCCCCGCGCTGGTAGCCCCGTACAGAGTTACCCCGCTTATAGCCAAATTATTCACCGGAGTTGCCGAAGCAAAGCGCCCGGTGACGAAACCATAAACACTGGACCACGAACCATAAGAGCCTGTAGCGGGTTTTGCTCTGACGCGCCAATAATATTGCGCGCTAGCGGTTAACTGCGCGCTGGCTGAAGAGTAAAAAACGAACGTGGCCGCACTGACGCTACTGTAAGCGTCACCGGCCACTGTGGCTGTGGAGTTCCTACCGCTGAATGTGCCCACTGATGTAAATGACTGCGCCACGGTCTGGTCAAAGCTGAACAGCGGAGTGGAGCCCTGCGAATCCATGGTTTCGGCCGTGTCCACCTGAAAATGGTACTGAACCGTAGTGCCAAGCGCGAGATCCACAGCGTGAAGCGGCGGACTCTGTGAAATATCCGTCGCACCGTTCGCAGGTGAGATCAGCGTTATGGCGGCAAACGAAGACGCCGGAGCCGCCATAAGCGCCAGCCCCGTCAGAATCGCCGCTTTCATCAGCCTTTTGATAAGATTCATAATTGTCGTCATCGTCAGTAACAAGGATTCACTTACCTCCACACAATCCTTACCACTGCTTATCGGTCACCGAATACCGGTTACTGGCCACCTTGCGGTACTAATCCCTGACTCCCGGCCACTTACCACTTATCACTTAATCCTTTCCTTTAATATTTTCATATAAAACTTCCGGGGCTACATCAATTCCCCCCGGCCAACACAATGTATGCGTTTGCGGGTCAATATACACTTTGTTGAAAAATTCAAGGTCACTCCAGGCTAAAAAAACGCCCTTCCCCGCCATATCCGACAAATCCACATCACCTGATACGCCATCAGAAAAGCGTATCCGGACTTTATAGGCCTCAAGCGGTTTCACTTCAGCGATCTTGTGCATAATATTCACAATTATTCCAACGGCTCTATCGCGCTTAACGGCTCCTGTTTAACTGCTTGCTCCCAAACACGCAACAACTCCTTTTGATGCAGCGCCGCCCACTCAATAACCATGCCGATCGCACGCGGATGAATAGCGCCGCCCATTACGGACAACTCTTTAACTGAAACCAAAATTTCTTCACCGGCATATAAAGCGTGAAAATGCGGCGGCTGATGTTCGCGGTAATAAACATATATTGAAATCCCAAAAAATTCCGATATTTTCGGCATTGCTTTTCCCGTTTGCCCGCCGGACCTAAAACCTATCACTTACAACTTAATCCTTCTGCTTTTTCTAACAATGTTTGCAACATTTCTTTGTAATCTTCGTTCAACATACTCTTTCCCTTGCAAAGACCACAATTCCTCTGTTAATTCCCACATAAAACCGACCGAAGCCGAGACCGGAATATTTACATAGCCATCATCATCTTCGGCCATTTTTTTTAAACAAGCGTGTTCCCTGATAACTTTCATTCTTCAGTCCCGGCTGCCCCAGCCTTTCTGGATGAACCAGTATAAGGATTAAGTTGTAAGTTTTAGGTCTTACTACTTACCACTTAATCCTTACTACTTGTAACTACTCCCGACCTGCACAACCTCGTGGTGCTCTCTGATAATTTCCCTGAAACTGTCCGAAATCGCGTTATAGTCCAGTATGTCCGTAGTGATCGGCAAATCGGATTCCGACATGGCCAGCTTCAATTCCTCCAATCTCTTCCAGTCCAGCTTCTCGCGCGCCTTTACAGCCAGGTCCAGATCCGAATATTTTTTTGCCTTACCCTGCGCCCGCACTCTGGAACCGAAAGCCCAAACCTCGCATTCGGGGACACGCGCGGCCAAAATGCCCACAACCATGTCCAAATGTTTTTTCTCAAGGTCTATCATTACTCCCGCCCAACCTCTCAAGCAGATATTTTGCGTCACCCAGCAGAGGGCGGGCCTGCGCGTACACCATTTCAGCCGTCTTCGCGTCGTAAGTGTGGGCGGTAACATTCCTGGCCGCGCTGTAAACGAACCAATTTTCAGGGTCCTGTATCAGACCGCTCCGGGCCGCCATGCGAAAAAGCTCCTTGCGCGTAATAGGGCTGGCCGCCTCTTCCGGATTCTGGTTTTCACCCAGCCAGCGTTGGATGAACTTCCAGCACAACTCATAGGTAAACTCAAAATTTTGTATCACTCCCGCGCGGAGAACTTCACCGCTGTCCGTGTTCACTTTCCCCTTGATCTCCGCGGAAGCGACTTTAAGCGCCCGCTCCAGAGAATTAACCGCTTTTTCCAAACTACTCAAATCCAAAACCATATCACCCTCTCGTCGCCGCTTAATCCCTGACTGCTTACCGGCCACCGCTTCCCGTTGTTACCGGTTACCGGATACTGTTGTTACCGGACATAACAGTACCTGTCAAATCCACATATGGATATACCTATTAATATATATAGCAGAAATCCATAATCGCAAGCAAGTAATATTTCTCACCTCTTAAATTCAACCAAGTGGCGCGCTATTTATTTCACACACCCACCGCCGCGTAAAGACATCTCTCTAACTTACCATACAAGATATTCTAGTAGACCCCTGTTGATAAATCCTGAAGAAATTATGAACTTTTTATTAAAGGCCCTCAGCCTCCCGGTTTCCCCCAATGAAACTATGCCTCCCCGCTTACCCCCAAATCAACTGTAACAAAGGATACATCCCGTTTTTCCCCTATTCCGGTTTTCTATTCCGGGGCCAGCTGTCCCCGGAATTAGGAATTCAACCGCATGCCGTCCCCCCGGCGGAAGCCGGGGTCCAGGTATTCTTGATGCTGGATACCGGCTTTCGCCGGTAGGACGACCGGCCTTCGCCGGTGAGACGGACTAGTGTAGCGCCATTCCATACTGTCCCCGGAACTCCCGGAACTCCCGGCATCATAGTTTTGGGTTTTCATATAAAATTGTATAATGGATTTTTGCCGGTGGGATACGTGAACCCGCCGGGATGAATGCTGAAAAGTCACCAGGTATATATGAAAACAAAAATTACAGGTTTAACCCGAATCCTGCAGTTCAGAATGATTCCCCTAGATAAATCAGTGGAACAAAATTATTCTGCAGGATTCCCCGCGAAGCGGGCGGAGGGCCAAGCGCTATGCGCGACAGGCCCGACGGGGTGTATTCCTCCCGAAGGGCGCCCGTTATACGGGCGGAAAACTTCAACTGAAGTTTTCAGGTTAATTTTACAGTCGGCTCTGGTCTTATTTTCCGCCGCGCCGCTGGCAGCCCAGCGCCAGAAGAACGCCGCCGCGGACTCAAAACTTCTGAACTATATTCGCGGCAACACGGCCGACCCTGCCTGCGGCGTCTGCCTTAATTCCGCGCGCGGCTATTTTGAGAATATCACGCGGAAAAACATGCTCAGGCTGACCGACGGCATGGTAAAAGTCCAGGGCGGCGAATACAAGATAGGCTCCGAAAAAGGCAAGGGCGAACCGGATGAAATGCCCAGACATTCCGTGTGGCTTGACCCTTTTTACATGTTCTATTCCGGGGACAGTATATTTAATTCAAAAACCATCAGCCTTGTGTATTCCGGTATTCCGGGGGTATTCCGGGGTATTCCGGGGAGTTCCGGGGACAGTATATTTAATTCAAAAACTATTAGCCTTTTTCCTGCGATAGCAGCGTATCAATTTCCTAAAAATAACCGAATTCCCCTGATAATCAGGCTGAGTTTGGCTGGGTTTTACATAAAAACAAGCCGGTGTTGAATTAAATATACTGTCCCCGGAACTACCTTTAATTTATTAAAAACAACAAAATTACCCCGACATGACGGTGTCGGGGTGGTACGTTATAACATTATGGCGGGATAACCATTTTTTAAAGGGGGCAATATGGCCAGAATCGCAAGAGTTGTTGTGCCGGGATATCCACATCATGTGACACAGCGGGGAAACAGGCGGCAGCAGACATTTTTCTGCGAAGAAGATTATCGGTTGTATTTAACTCTGATGAGTGAATGGTGCCGGAAGTTCTCTGTAGTGATATGGTCGTATTGCCTTATGCCGAACCACATACACCTGATCGCCGTGCCGTCAGATGAGGCTGGACTCCGCCTGGCAATAGGCGAGGCACACCGCCGCTACACGAGACATATAAATTTCCGCAATGGTTGGCGCGGGCACTTATGGCAGGAGCGTTTTGCCTCGTTCCCTATGCAGGAACTGCATCTTATTGCGTCGGCCAAATATATTGAGCGCAATCCCGTCACTGCTGCGATTGTTCCGTCGGCCGGCGATTATTTATGGAGCAGCGCAAGGCGTCACCTGTATGGCTCTGCAGATAATCTCGTTGAAAATTCTGTACTTGATGAGATTGTCGGCGACTGGGGAAAATTCCTGGCGGAGCCTTTAAGTCCAGCGGAAGCAGAGGAGTTGCGGGAACATAGCTCTACCGGCCGGCCATTAGGCAGTGACGATTTTGTTAAAAAACTTGAGGCGGAATTTGGCCGGGTTTTACATAGGAACAAGCCAGGTCCTAAACCTGTGTTGAATTAAATATACTGTCCCCGGAACTCCCCGGAAATATACTGTCCCCGGAACTCCCCGGAACTCCCTGTGTTGAATTAAATATACTGTCCCCAGAACTCCCCCTGTCCCCAGAACTCCCCAGAACTCCCGGAACTCGGAACTCCCAAATCCGCCGCATTATGCATTTTAACCTTTGCATGTTGATTTTACATAAATTGTCTGAAATTTATACGGGAGAAACCCCGGAGTTTTTGGGTTTTCATATAAAATTGTATAATGGATTTTTGCCGGTGGGATACGTGAACCCGCCGGGATGAATGCTGAAAAGTCACCAGGTATATATGAAAACAAAAATTACAGGTTTAATTTTACAGTCGGCTCTGGTCTTATTTTCTGCCGCGCCGCTGGCAGCCCAGCGCCAGAAGAACGCCGCTGCGGACTCAAAACTCCTGAACTACATACGCGGCAACACAGCCGATCCGTCCTGCGGCGTCTGCATCAACTCCGCGCGCGGCTATTTTGAAAATATCACTCGGGAAAACATGCTCAGGCTGACCGACGGTATGGTAAAAATCCAGGGTGGCGAATATAAAATCGGTTCCGAAAAAGGCAAGGGCGAACCGGATGAAATGCCCAAACATTCCGTGTGGCTTGACCCTTTTTACATGGAAAAGCACGAGGTTACTCTGGCCGAATATCAGGAATTCGTAAAAGCCACCAGGGGCAATGAACCTGAGTGGTCCAAACCCGGCAGCCGGTTCAACATGAAAACCGGCAAGGAACAATATTACCAGCGCCTGGAAAAACTTATCGAAAACTGCCCCACCTGCCCGGTGTTCGGCGTATTCTGGGCTGACGCTAACGCCTATTGCCTATGGAAGAACCGCCGCCTGCCCACCGAAGCCGAATGGGAAGCTGCCGCCGGCGGGGGCTGCACCACTAAGTATTGCTTCGGTGATTCCGAAGGGGTAGCGGCAAATTACGCCTGGTTTGAAGACAACTCCGATGAATACCCGCACCAGGTAGGAAGCAAAAAGCCCAACACGCTGGGGCTCTACGACATGCACGGCAATGTGTGGGAATGGGTGCAGGATTTTTACACTAAGACTTCTTACGCCACCAGCCAAAAAAAGAATCCGAAGGGCCCTGAAACCGGAAAGGATCATGTGATACGCGGCGGTTCGTGGGCCTCCGGCGCCGACGAAATGTCCATAGCCAACAGGGCCAGTTACGCAAAAGCCAACGACGACATCGGCTTTCGCTGCGCCGCGTCCGAGAGCGAACTGATAAAAGCCTCCGCGCCTTACTAAACCAAAAGTTCATCTATGAAAAGGGCAGATTGCTTACTATTCACGATTAACGCTTTACGATTCCGGCGATAGTATAGAATGGCGCTACACTAGTCCGTCTCACCGGCGAAAGCCGGTCGTCCTACCGGCGACTTGTCCCACCGTGAAAACTGGGGGGAAAGCCGGTATCCAGCATCAAGAATACCTGGACCCCGGCTTTCGCCGGGGAGACAGCACGCTGGGAATTCCGCGGACAGTCCAAATCACCGGAAAGACGACTTGGTCTTACGGGAGCTTTTGGGCAATAAACCAGGCGCGATATTGTTTAAATATGAGCATACACCATAACCAGCCGAAGGGTCTTTTTCTTTTATTCTTTGTTGAAATGTGGGAGCGCTTCTCGTATTACGGTATGAGGGCGCTGCTTGTGCTTTACATGGTTAAGTACCTGATGTTCTCAACCGAAAAATCCAGCCAGATCTACGGCTGGTACACCGGCATGGTCTACCTTACGCCGCTGCTGGGCGGCTATATAGCCGACCGCTACCTGGGCCAGAGAAAATGCATCGTAATAGGCGGCATACTTATGGCACTGGGCCATTTCGCCATGGCCTTGCCACCGCTGCCCTTCTTCTTCGGCGCCATGATATTGCTTATCCTGGGCAACGGCTTCTTTAAGCCAAATATTTCCACCGTAGTGGGCGCCCTATACGAGGAAAACGACCCGCGGCGCGATGGCGGTTTCACTATTTTTTACATGGGCATTAATGTCGGAGCGCTGTTCTCGCCTATAGTCTGCGGCATTCTGGGCGAAAAGATAGGCTGGCATTACGGCTTCGGCGCGGCCGGGGTCGGCATGGTGCTGGGGCTGGTGATGTACCTGTGGGGGCAGAAGGCCCTGCTCGGCGATAAATGCATGAAACCCATCAAGCCGCTCACCAGCTGGTACGCGCCGGCCGGTATGCTGGCCGTGCTGATTGTTTTCCTGATTGCCAGCGCTTTCCAGTTTAGCGGCTACGATATAAAAGGCCTTATCCCCGGCTGGGTTTACGGCATGCTGGCGACGCTTGTCCTGATAGGCCTGACCTACGCTTACGCCTCAAAATCCGGCAAGTCCACACTCACCCATGTTGAAAAGCAGCGGCTGGCGGTTATCTTTTTGATGGTGTTCTTCTCAATATTCTTCTGGTCCGCCTTCGAACAGGCGGGCAGTTCGCTGACGCTGTTCGCCGACAGGGAAACTAACAGGGCGCTCAGTCTGTTCGGCTGGTCTTTTCAGGTGCCGGCCAGCCTGTTCCAGTCCATAAACCCGCTGTTTATAATCCTGCTCGCGCCGTTCTTCTCAAAGATGTGGGTGAGCCTGGGCGAGAGAAATAAAGAGCCCTCAAGCCCCATAAAATTTGTGATCGCTCTGGGCCTGCTTGCCATAGGTTTTGTGGTGATGATAGCCGCGGCCGCCGCCTACCAGCAGTCGGGTCCGGTCAGCGTTATGTGGCTGATAGGCGCTTACTTTTTTCACACGCTCGGCGAGCTCTGCCTGTCCCCCGTCGGCCTTTCGCTTGTAACCAAGCTCGCGCCGGTGCAGTTCGGTTCTCTGATGATGGGCGTCTGGTTCCTCTCCAGCGTGGCCGCGGGATTTGTGGGCGGCTTCTTCGCCGGCAACTACGACGCGATGAACCACACGCTGTTTTATATGATCCCCACCGGCACGGCCGTAGGCGCGGCCACTCTGCTGCTTCTAATAACCCCCAAAATCAAAAAATGGATGCACGGCATACACTAACATATGTCGCGGCAGACCTACGGGTTCGTGGGTCCCGCGAGGGGCCGGAACGCAAAAACAGGGTCGGGACACACCGTGCCCGCCCTTCCGGACCTCGCTCGACGCGCTTATGCAAGCGTCGAGCTCCGGTACGGTTTTGCTAACCCGGACCCCTCGCCCCCCACTCCAAGGCCAAAGCCTTACATATTGAGCCGGCGCGGATGCCGGGGGATCTGGGTTAGCAAAACCCTCCGGAGCCTGAGGCTTGCGCAGCGACGAAGGCGAGGACGGGAGTAGCGGCCACGGTGTGGCCGACTACGGTTTTGCGTTCCAGTCCCCCGACAGCCTGCGCCAAATTAATCATCAAGCATACCAAGACATTCAGGTGTGCCGTTGTGGGGGTCAAGAGCCGTTGTTGTTTTGTTATTTTTCGATTTCTTTCACTTCTATCTGGACCTGGCGGCCCAGCTTTTCCTGCTCGGATATAAATTTATTCAGCTTCAGCAGACAGCCGGGGCGCAATTTGAGACAACCGCTCGTATCGCGGAAGCGGAAATCCTTTATTTCGCGGCGGCCAGCGTAGCGCGGATCGGCCCGGCGCTCCGGCGCGTCCCACCTGTCGGTATGCACGGCCAACCCGGACCGCCCGTACGGGCCGTAATAATAGCGGGGATTATGCGCCAGCTGCGCCGCCTGCCTGGCCTGGGCCTCCGGCGAAGCTGCGGCGGGTATCCGCTCAAAATATTCAGGATTTGCGCCCGGCCCGCGCCTGCTATAAGCCTGATTCCACATCATATCGACCGGCGCTGCCGCGAGGCCCTTGTTATACCAGTGTTTGTACACGGCTGAAAAATAAGGCTTCGGCTTACCGTCCGGATTTTTTATCCCGGCAAGCAATTCTTCCTCACCTACAAGCTCGCCCGGTCCGCCCAGAACGGCTATCTCGTAACGGTCCGGGGTGATATTCCTGGCGTCATAGATGCCGGGGACCGTGGCGCCGTCTGGCGCGTCCTGCGGCGCGTAATAGATCGTAGCGCCGTCTATAAGCCCGGAGGGCCAGCCTGCCACGGGCGTATCCGATGTCGCGCCCCGGCCAAGTGTTTCACACTGATATATCCCGGCGTCGGCGCCGGCCTCTATTTCAAAATTTATGACCCCGGCCCGCGCCCTGTCGCGCGGCAAAAGCGCCAGCGCGCGGGAAATTTGTCCGCCTTTACCGGCCAGGCCGTTAAGCCCCAGCGAATTAGTCTTTAAGCGCAGTTCGGCGGTGAGTTCCTCCATGGCCGGCCTGTCGGTAGGGATAAAAGAGGGCAGCAGCCGCGCATGGCGTCCCGCGCAGGCGGCAAGGACAAGAACGAAACAAGGGAAGATTGTTTTAGACACGCAGGCGGCGGCTTTATTTAAAAAATCCGTACACATAAAGTTGGTTAACTTGAAAAATGCAGTTGACGCGTTTTACTCGTCGGGTAGCCCAGATTTCTCTATTTCGTCTTTCCGGCGCAAGCCGGAATCCAGGCATTCTTGATGCTGGATACCGGCTTTCCCCCCAGTTTTCACGGTGGGACAAGTCGCCGGTAGGACGACCGGCTTTCCTCCTTCGCCCGGCTACGGAGGACAAGCCCCTCCAGTTTCACGGTGGGGCAGGCCGCCGGTGAGACGGACCAACTAAAGCTTTCCGGTTAAACGATTCAGCCCTTCTTGACCGGCTTATAATCCAGGTTCGGGTCCACCGGGCTCACGTACGGGCCGGTCCAGGACCGCTGAAATATATCTTCAAGAACGGAGGCGCCGGCCGCGCCTTCAACTATGAGAGCCGCGCCCCGTGTATCAGTAAAGTAGTCCGGAGACCAGTTGGAGGTGCTCAACATGGCTTTCTCGCCGTCAAACACCAGGTACTTGCTGTGGTCCACCCGCGCGAACGGGATAAAACCGCCGCTGTAGGGCGGGAACGACGAGATCTTAACGCTCACATTTTTGGCCTGGGAAAGGGATTTGATATCCGCGTCGGACTTGCCGCCCATGGACCAGTCCGCGAAGATGAGTTCAACCTTAACCCCCCGCTTGCCGGCGGCACGAAACGCGCGGTCCAGTTCTTCCCAGCGGCTCTTCTTGCCGTACGGGAACAGCGAGTAGGTCATCACCTGCGCGTGAATGTTTTTTTTAGCGCCTTTTATAAGTTTCAACATCTCTTTAATTTCAACATCAAAACCGCCGGGCATGAGACCGGGCGGACTGAAAGCCAGACGATATTTTGCCTCGGCTCCGCGCACAAAAGCGGCTTCCTGATTTTTTGAATTAAGCGGTCGTTCCGTCTTTACTAAAAAAACACTTTTGGGATCCGCGCCGCCGGCGATGGCCCAGTCGCCCTCAAAAATAAGGCCGAAATCCCGCGCCGCGCGCTCGCTTTTCACCCGGGCGCCCAGCTCGTGTATCTGGCTTAAAGAGCGCCAGTCAAAATTCTGGCTGCCCACATAAACTTCCCGCCCGTCCACGATAAAGAACTTGGCGTGCTGTATGCCGCCGGCGGCTTTTTTAAAATCAATTACGCGGGCCTCTATGTTTTTTTCAGCCGTCAGGCCTGGCAGCGCTTTTGAAGTCTCCCGCATCATCACTTTTTCAACTATAAAGCGCACCTTGACGCCGCGCGCGGCCGCCGCCTTGATCGCAGCCATGACAGGTTCCAGCGCTTCGCCGGGCTTGTCGGCGATATAGAATTCCTCAAAATCCAGGGTTTTAACGGCTCCGTTTATCATGTCCACCCACATCTGGGCCGGACGCGCGGCGAGGGTAGAACCATAAACTGTTTCCGCCGGTACGCTCTCGGCAAATTCTATTTCAGCCGCCCGAAGCGCCAGCCCCTGCCCCATGATCATCAAAGCGATCAATATTTTCATCATAAGAAATTATACCTTTAATAAAAAAGGTAGCGTCTACCTTTTTTAAAGATGCTTTTTTAATGGGTTAGCGAAAAAAATCCTTCATTTTTAAAGACTTTTTTCAAAAAGTCAAAAGGCAAAAAAGGTAGACGCTACCTTTTTGGCGTAACCAGACAGATTCGGCGTAATAAAGAAAGATTCCCGGCAGATTTTGTGTTTCAGTTGACCACGGATGGGGCTAAAGCTTTAAGGTCGCATTTTGCGACTTCAAAGGGGCGGGCGGCCACAAAAAGGTAGCGTCTACCTTTTTTAAAGATGCTTTTTTAATGGGTTAGCGGAAAAAATCCTTCATTTTTAAAGACTTTTTTCAAAAAGGCAAAAGGCAAAAAAGGTAGACGCTACCTTTTTGAAGAACGAGGCATGGCCCGGAGGCTATTGGATGGCGAAGGTGTCCGGGGTATCGGTCGCCGCTTTTTTCTGCGACAGTATTTCAGGAGCCAATAACACGTCTATGTTGCGGCCCTGAAAAAGGTTTGAGTTAACCACTAACTCAAGGTTAAAGCTGCCCTCTTTAAGGAACGAGCCGGCGGGATCGGCGGGGTTGTATGTTGTGTCCATAATTTCCCCCTCGTTCAACACAAGCAGTTTGCGCGAAGAAAGGGTGGAACCGTCCTCATACGCGGTAGTGACCATATAATCAGCCTTCCCAGCGCCGCTCAGGTATTCCTCCGTGGTCACAGGGTTGATAGTGGCGGAATAATCAGGATCAGACGGGAAAGGCCCTCCCCAAAGGCCAGCATTATCCGTAATATTGGTTCCGCCGGCAGCGACATTAACGCTGTCAGCAGGGTCCAGAGTCGTTTTTTCAAGGACGGCAAGCACACCTGAGCCGTTAACAACTTTCTGCGTAAAGGTAAACTGATTGGCCGTGGTGGAGTTGTAATCCTGCGTTTGCCGGAACTGCACGCGCTCGTCAGCGCCCGCGGCCAGGGCCACACCCGGACCGGAAAGTATCTGTTTGTAATCTATCGACCCGGGATAATACCGGACGCCTGCCCCGTAACCAGCGAAGTTAATGGCTACAGGCTGGGTGAAATCTATGGTCTCTTTTATACTGTCCACCGTGTTGGTCAGATAAACTTCAAAATATTTCATCCAGTTGGAGGGCGCGGTCTTTGAAAAATACATGCTGTCTATTATCGCCCCGACCTGGCTTATATCGTCCGGGATCTTTGAATTGAACCTCTCTATAAGGTGGCCCCAGTCGAGACGGTCTTCCTCGGCGCGGCGACTGAGGAACAGAAGTTTAAATTCTTTGTCGGTGGGGCGCAGCAGGTATTCCTCGATGCGGACCCGCTTGCCGAAAGCGTCTATTGAATCCTTACCCAGCTGGGCTTCGTTGGCTTTCAGTTCGCGGTTGCGCAGCTCTTCCAGCATGGTGCGGGTGCGCTCACGGGCAGTTTCCTGACGCACAGCCATGGGGCGCGCGGCGTCGCCGGCTCTTTCGTCCTTCAGCGAAACCGTCTCGGGCGGTGTCATGCCGTCCATGCCGACTTTTATCCTTTCCTCTGAAGAAACGACGGCCATCGCCCCTTTTGAGTCGTTCACTTCCACCAGACCTTCGGAAACGTTCATCTCGGTGCCGCCGTTATCGGCCACATCCAGTTCAAATTCTGTGCCGCGCACCGCGCAGACGGCGGACGGTGTCCGCACTTCGAACCGGCTGGAAAAATAACCGGCGACGGCTGCCTTCAGGCGGCCTAATTTCAGCTGAAAGCCCGCCTTCTTTTTATCGGTCGCTTCTACCGAGAATAGAGTGTTGTTGCCTAGCATAAATCTTGAACCGTCCGGAAAAAAGACTCCGGCCGTGGAATCCTTGCCTGTGCGTATTTCGGCGCCAACGGCTATCTTTGTGTCACCTTTCACCTGAATCCACTCTGAAGAGGGGCCGGTGCGTGCTTCCACTTTGCCCTCCGGCGACATTATTATATCGGAAGTCATGGCAAAGCAGGGCTGCGCGGCTAAAAAAGGCCAAAGAAAAACATAAAATATTTTCATACTTAGAATCTCCACTCAAGACCCGTAAAATACATTGAACTCTCGTAATTGTAGCGGTAAACCTGCTCGTAGCGGTTGTTGGCGCGCGAGGCTGCCCAGTTTGCCTGCAGCTTCAGGTCCATTGAACGCGTCAGAGGATAGGCGGCCTCAAAACTGACGCTGTTGGAATATTGCGCGAGCTTGCGTTCGGTATAGGCGCCGTCCGATTCCTGCGCCAGCCTGTCAGTGTAATTGCGCACGGCGAACTCATAGCCGAGCCTCAGGATCAGGCCGGAGGAAATAAAAGTGAACTGCGCGTTGGGGGCCAGGCGCGTTTCAAAATAATCGTAATAAGCGCTAATAAACTTCAAGTGCTTCGGGTCAGTGTCCAGATGATTTTGATTGGAGAACAGATTGGCCAGCCCTACTGTCATGCCTAACACCGGCCGGATACGCCCCAGCGCGTCGATATCATTATAGCGTTTGGATAGTCCCAGGTTCAGCACCTGGTAGGAGTCCGACCGCTTGGAGGAAAGATAGTTGCCGGCCGAGTTTATAACTTTTTGGTCGTTATACCCCACCAGCGAGACCGCGGCAAAGAGGTTCGCCTTCATAAAGCCGGGAAGGTCCAGTTCGCTGTCATAGGAAAGCTGATTTGTAACGGTATCAAGGACTCTGCTGCCGGGATCCGGGGCGGCAAGTTCCTGCCCGTACTGGCTGGCCAGCGACTTGAACCGCGTATAGCGCGTGTAATAAATATCCCAGGACAACTGATAAAGCCAGGGCGTAGAAAGCCCTAGACGGGTTTTGCGCTCAAGGGTAAGGCCGGCTTCGTAGCGGGTGAAGTCGTAAAGGCCCTTGCCCCATTTTTCGTCCTTGGTTTCCCGGAAAAGCTGATTTTTAATTCCTATCCGGGGCTTGAGGGAGAACCCGCCTTCATAGCGCTTTATCCATTTAGCGCCGAGCGAATCGTCCAGACTCTGCTGGAAAAGGGTGCCGCCGCCGGCCAGTTCGTTAACCTGCTTGAAGCCGGTGTAGATAGAGCGGGCGCTGACAAAAAAACCCGAGCTGGACGAGTAACTTTTAGCCAGCTGGGCCTCAAGAACGCCGTAGCCGTTGAAAGCGCCGGTTTGATTTTCAAAGAAATACTGGCCTCCGAAAAGGTCCAGTTTTCCGCTTACTTCAACACCTTTCGCGTCCGCTATGCGCGGGACGCAGATCAACAAAGCTATAACTAAATATTTCAATGCGCGCTCCTGTTGTTTTTATTAGAAGTTAAAACCGATGGTCATCCTGTGCGTGTCGCCCAGATCGCCGAACGGCACGTACGCGTAGTCCAGATTAAAGCGCTCCAGCTTAAGCCCCATACCTGCGCTTAACCCGGTCAAGCCGCCCAGTTTATCCTGGCTGCGCCCGATCTGGTAACCGGCCCTGAAATCCAGGTAGCCGTTAAGCGCGTATTGCGCGCCGAGGTCAACATAGAACCTTTCGTCATAGGCCAGCCAGTCCAGATCCGCGGCCGCGGTCAGCTTACCGTTCAGGAACCGGGTCGCCGCGCCGCCTTTAAGAGTGAGCGGCAGTTTATCAGGGCCGATGCTGCTGCCCAGGTTCCGCACGGAGAACCCCGCGGTCCAGTCAGAATTTACCTTATAAACGGAACCAACATCTACCGCGATGGCCTTATCGTTGCGGGTGTCCAGTTTCTGCTGTATATATTTCAGGCTGGCGCCCAGGTCCAGCCCGGGGCGCACTTCGGCCCGCGCGTAAGACAGGTTTACGGCAGTGTTGTTATTGCTGAATTTTGAGTCCGGGTCCTCGGTATCCCCGGCGCGCTTTTCGATATTGGAAACGGTCAGGTAATTCA
This sequence comes from Elusimicrobiota bacterium, assembly GCA_037137395.1. Classification (GTDB taxonomy): domain Bacteria; phylum Elusimicrobiota; class Elusimicrobia; order Elusimicrobiales; family UBA9959; genus YA12-FULL-51-18. Next base: position 25,102 of record JBAXKK010000004.1, on the reverse strand, counting down.
CGCCTACGCCTATGACGCCCATGTTGGAGCTGAGGGGTGAAGCGTAGCCGATAAAGCCCTGAGACTCGTCTATAAAGAGCGCGTTATAGCTGGCGGTCAGATTTTTTTTGGTCAGGGCGGCAAGCCGGCCCGGATTCCAGTTGACCGAATTAGCGCCTTCTGTAAGCGCGCTGGCGGCCGAACCCATAGCGAGTTCCCTGGCGCCGACGCCCACCTTAAGGAACGCCGCGCCCGTAGTACCCACACCAGCGGCAGATAAGGGGTCAGGGGCCAGGGTATAGGGTATAGTTAAGGCAAGAAACAGAAGGATAACGGCTTTCCCGGCTTTTGCAGCCGCGCTTTTTATTGAATTCATTAATCCGGTAGTCATTTTAATCACCTCTTGAATATTTGCAAGAATACCAGCAACCATTCAGGTTGTAGCTGAAGGCTGCTAATCGTCTATCATCTTACCTACCCTGAACCCTATACCCTTATTTAATCACAGCCATTTTGAAGGTGGCGTCTTTAATGTTCGGCGATTTGCCGGACAATTCGACGATGCCGTAATACACGCCGTTGGCGACTTCCTGGCCGCCTTTGTTTTTGCCGTCCCAGTTAACATAGTTATGCTGGCCGGCAACAAAAGTGACACTGATATCCCTCACCAGCTCTCCGGCCAGGGTGTAGATACGTATATGCCCGGCGCCGGCGTTCGCGGAAGGCACTTCCACGTGGATAAGCGTGCCGTCAGTAGTCTGAGCTCCGGTGTAGGTGGTAGCGACGCTCTTTGAGTCCAGGTTGAAGGGGTTGGGAACATTGAACACTTTCAGCTTGGCCCCGGTGTAAGCCCCGCCGGCGACCGACGGCTTTATGACGGCGAACGTGCCGGAAGTTGTGGCCGGCGCGGCAGCGAGAGGCTTCATAGCATACTCGCGCCCGTCGAACGAAGCTATTGAATAGCTGGGGCGGCCCCTGACCGACAGAACTGAAGCGAGTTTCTTAAGCTTCACTTTAACGGTGCCCTTTACAGGGTTGATCGTTGCTACGCCAGGGATAGTATCCCACGCGGCAGTAGTGTCGTTATATTGGGCGACGCTCAAGTCGTTAAGTTCAGCGGTGCTCTTATCGTAGGCAAGCGTGACTTCGAAGCTCTTGCCGTCGTTTATGGTCACGCTGGTAAGCGCTATGGTATAGAGATTCCCGGCGAAGGCATCGGCGCCCAGCGCGGCCACTTTATCGGCCACGGCGGAACTATCCTTATCCTCACCCTGGAAGGTGCAGGACGGTATAGCGGCGGTGGAAGTCTGCATAGTTCCGGCCGGCACAACCAGCGCCGACGGATCGTCGCCGCTCTGGTCCATGGAAGCCTCGTTATTCTTCCTGCCGGTGGCGTCCTCGGAATCGTCGCCCAGGATTATATCGTCGATATTCTGTTCGGAATTACCCTTATAATCTTTGCCGAACAATATTTCCTTGGTGACCGTCTTATTGGAATAAGACGTGGCGTCTCCGCGCAGGACATAAGTGATGCCCGCGGTAAGGGAGGTCAGCGGTATGGTTCCGCGCAGTTCCCCGCTGGATAATTTTTCCAGGGGGAGGTCGACCGCCGCGCCCGCGTTATAAGGAGAGGCGCTCCACTTCGCCGAACCTTCCCTGAAATCCTGCGGATTCAGCACGGTAAACTCGTAGAAACTCTCGCCGCGCTTGGCGAAGATCTCGATATCAAGCGGCTTGGCCAGCATCGTGAAGTCCATGCCGGAAATAATTCCGGAGGTCGCCACCGTGGAGAGTTTCAGCGTATACTTTCCCGGCACTTTAAGGAATATTTTATAAACATCGCCGTCAACGAGCCCGGTCAGTTGATAAGTGCCGTCGGACCCCGTCATTGTCTTTAAGAGCGGCACGGTGTCATGTGTGCCGTTATAGGTGTCATCGTAGGCGTAGATCAGCGCGCCGGGCTGCACCTTGGCGAAAGGAAGTTTCTGAGAATAGACCGTGCCGGTTATGGAACCGGGGGCTGAGATAAGCGCGAAGTTCTGCGTAAACGTATCGGCGTCGCTAAGGTCTTTTTCGACTTCACCCAGAGCGTAACCACTCATGGTAGCTTTAATCCTCACCGTTCCCTGCGGCAGGCCTTCAAACTTATAGGCGCCTGAGGAGTTGGTTATCACCGATTTGGGATCCACGCTTTCACCTGAGATCTGAACCTCAACGTTGGCCAATGTTACGCTTGTGTCAGTGCTGGTAACCACGCCCTGCAGAGTGGCTCCGGCGCCCACGGCGTCGTCCAGATTTATAGACACAGTGGTGTTGGAACCATCCCCCCCAGAGCAGACCCTGCTCTGATAAGGAGGATAGTTGGGGGTTGTCAGCACCGCTGTATAACAGGTTGACAGAGCAAGCGAGCGTATCTCATATCCGAAAGAACCGGCTGAATCCAGCAGATCCTTAAACGCGGTATAGCCCTGCGAGAATGCGGCGTTAAATTCCTTGTCATGTTCGGCGATGAACGCCGGGGACGGCACCACCATGCCCGCGGCTTTAAACACTCCATTGGCGTCATAAAGCGTCACTACCGGCAGGTAGGTTACGAACTTGTCAAAATCCCCTCCGGTCGCGTCATAATCTGAACTCCGGAAGAAGTTGGCCGCGGTTATCGCGCCGCTCAGCGTGGCGTTGCCCCTGCCCGACATATTGGTGGCCGGGGTAAGGTTTACCAGCACGCCGCTGGAAACGCGGATACCCATCCCGGGGCGCACACTGGCCGTGGCATGTGCGTCATCTATGATAACGCTCTTGGACGAACTCATAAGCGTGAAGTGCGGGTAAGGCGAATTGTTCACGGTTCCGGTGGATTTAGCAAAATCACCCGCCCGCATAAGATAGAAATCATAAACCGACGGCGAGGGCATACCGATAGCGCAGAAACCTCCGCCCCAGTTCTGGCCGCAGGGCCCCTCGCCGGAAGACGCCGGCGCGTAGCGCATCCGCATACCATCTTCGTCACTGCCGGTGAGAATTTTTGCGATAGTTTCGCCTTTAAGAACTGAACCGGCCGGCAATGGGATCACCCTAAAACCCAGCAAGGCATTAGATCCGTCCATGATAATAGTCTGATCCGGCATCCAGGCCAGAGTAGCTTCCACTCCCACATAGTTGGCCTTAACAAGGTTAAGATTCACGGTGGCAGTGCTGTTAACGACAACAGTGACCGTGGGGGCCGGAGAAGGCAGCGCGTAATTGAACGCGGTGCCGGTGCCGCCGCCTGCCATAATCGACAATCTGCTTATGCCCGGCAGGACATTGTTCATAACAAAGGTCCCGTCTTTCTGCAGCTGGGTGCCGGCCCAACCGTTATTGCCGCTGGCGTTAATTGAGACGTACTGATTGGTTGTCGGAGTAAAAATAGTGCCGTCTGGCTTGTATACCGTGCCGCTTATCGTGCCGGCCGGCTCGAAATCCATATTGACAGTGAAAGTGCCGGTGGACTCAAGATGTATAGTGCTGTCGCCGCCGCCGCGGTTCACGCGGCCCCAGCCCACGGAGTTGACATTCATATTATAGGCCGCGCCGCTGGCTACCGAAATGGAATAATCGTAATGATCAGAACCGCTTGAATTTACGACACCGAAATTGCCCTGGCCGCACTGACCCATGCCGGTGCATTGGGGATACAGCGTTATCATCACGGGATTGTCGCGCAGGTCGACCAGGCCGGAGAATCGGACTGTTCCTTTAACTTCGCCGGTCGCATTGCCGCCGGCCGCGACTATATATGTAATTGATGAAAGAGCGATTGGAGTACCGCTGCTGTTATACACATGCATTGTCAGTCCGCCGTTGGTAACGGGGTCAGTATCAATGGTAACGCGGTAATCGTCCACGCCATAGCCCTGGCAATGCGCCTGCTGCCAGTTGTCGCCGCCACCATTGCTATTGTTACCGAAAGCGAACTGGCCGTCGGTGCCGCTATTAAAAGATGAAGGTCCGTTGCCGCCGCTGGAGAAGGGCGTCCAGATATTAATACTGTAGTTGCCGCTGGGCAGTCCGTCTAACAGGGCGTAGCCGGTGGCCGAGGTGTTGACATTAGCGTTGGAAAAACCAGGGTTTGAGCTATACCCTGAGAAGTCATTGCTGGCGCAGCTGGTCGGGGTCTTGCCCCACGGGGTGCCGTCGGGATTTATATTCACATTAGCGTTAGGAATGTTGTAACCGGAAGAAGATTTCACGTACACGCGTATCTGCCCGGTGCTCTTGGGCATCTCCCGCAGGGTAACGCGGTGGAACTTCACATCGGAACTGACATAGACTATGTCGTTCCCGGACGGATCAAGGCTGGAATTATCAACCGCTCCGCTGCAGATATCCTGCGCGTCATACTGCGCGCTGCTATAGGGTTCATAGCAGGCGCCGGGACCGTTCTGGCTCCATGTGCAGCCACCCATGACCTGCAAATAATACGTAACTCCGGGGGTAAGACCGTAAAGCTGGAACCGGCCGTTCTCATCGGAATTGCTCCAGTTATTCCATTGGGTGCCTACGCAGGCTTTGATGCTGATCCCCATATGAGCAATAGGAGTGAAACTGCTATTGGTGCTTATTATTACGCCTTCAACGCTTGCGCCCGCGGCAGCCGAGCCGCCCTGCTGAGCAGTATTTTCGGCCCTGGCCGGAGGCACCGACTGGTTAAAATCAAGTTTAGCGACTCCGACATAGGCGACTATAGGGGAACTCCCGCTAAGCGCGGTCATAACGTTGCGGCCTATGCCGCGGTTGAGTTCGGGGTCGTAAAGACCGATATTATAGGTATTAGCTTCGGCGTAAGGCACATTATCCACGACAAGTGTGCCGTTACCGGAACCGTCGGCGCGCACAATACCTGAACCGCCCTGCATCTGGGAACTCATATTATAAACGCCGCCAAAAAGTATTTTATTTGCCGTGGCGCCGGTAAATTCCTGCACCAGCCTGCCCACCCTGGTCAGGCCGGAGATTAAGGTGAATGTGGAATAATATATATTAGTGCCGGTAGCATACACATTCCTGTTAGGGTCGTATTCGGGATTATTGAACTGGTCGGAAATACTGGGAGAATAGCCGTGAGAACTGTAGAAGAGGTTGTAATTCTTGTTGATGGTCAGGTCAAAAGGCGTTACTTTTCCATCAGCGCCGGTCACGCCTATTACAGTATGAGTGGACGGGCCATTCATGCCAAATTCTATCGCGGCAACCTGTACGCCTTGCACGGGATTGCCATGCTGGTCCTTTATGTACACGTTTAATTTGGGAGGGTCAACCTGAGCCGAAGCCACGCCTAAAGATACGGCCAACAGCGCCGCCGCCAGAATTGTTTTAGTGAATCCACGCATAGTTTTCTTCCTCCCAATTAAATGCACGCCAGCCGACGCGCATCCGCGCGCCCGCAAATCATCTCTTGGTTCTTCGGTAAAATAAATCCCCCGTAACGCTTCTCTATGTTAAGTATAATGCCATCAGCATGCTTTGTCAATACCTTTTTGTTACACCTTTTTGTTACACTTCGCGCAAATCACATCCCTGAACTCATTCCAAACACCGCAGCCATCTAAAAAAACCTCCCCATCAAAAAGGTAGCGTCTACCTTTTCAGGGGGCAATAAAAAATCGTTTATCTATAAGGATTTTTTTTAAAGGCAAAAAAAGGTAGACGCTACCTTTTTGTTAAAGCTACCGGACGCGTGACCGGTGGCGCTGGGGTGTGGCTAAATTTGTTATACTTTTTTTATGAGGAATATATGCGTTTTCGCCGGCTCCGGGACCGGATGCAGGCCGGAATATGTCCGTGTGGCTTCCGAGCTAGGCCGTCTGCTGGCTGAAAGCAAGATCACTATGGTCTACGGGGGCGGCAGCACCGGCCTTATGGGCGCGGCGGCCGACGGGGCGCTTAAAGCCGGCGGCAAGGTTATAGGCGTTATTCCCACGGACCTGACCGGCGTGGAATTAGAGCATAAGGGTCTTACCGAACTGATAGTGACCTCGGATATGCACACCCGCAAGGCCAGGATGCACCGGCTCTCGGACGCTTTCATCGCTCTGCCCGGCGGTATAGGAACTTTTGACGAACTTTTTGAGGCGCTTTGCTGGGCCCAACTGGGGTTTCACGACAAGCCCTGCGGCCTGCTGAACATAAAAGGCTATTACGATCCGCTGCTGAAACTGGTCGCGAGCGCCGTAAGCGAAGGTTTTGTGAACGAGAAACACCGCAATCTTATCCTGACGGATGAAAGTCCGCGGGAACTTTTGTCAGCGTTAATAAAGCGCGAAAAAATCTGACTTTCGCGGCATCAGCCCCTTGACCAGCCGGCGCTTTTATGAGATATTCTTAATAAGGAAGGGGACTAAACCCATGCTGAATAAAAAGATAACCATGACGGCCGCTTTGGGCCTGGGCCTTGCCGCTGCGGCGTTTTCGCTGGCCGCGAGTTTTGATTTCTACGGCTCCCGCGCTTCCCTGGACAGCAGTGATGATTTAAATATACCCGCGCCGGAACACGCCGACATTTCCCGATCGGCAGCCGCGGACTGGGAAGAATTCTATCCCGGCGAGATGTGGCAAAAAAACCTTTCCTCTGACCCGCGGGAGGGAACTATTTTAATCGCGTACGGCGGCTATGGCGCCGATGAGCCGGGTGTCAAAAACTGGGCTAAAGCGCTTGCCTCAGCCGGCGGGTTTAAACAGGTTATCGCCGTAAAGGGCCCGGCCAAAGTGGATTATTCGGACCACAACAAGAAAAAGGCCAACGGGCTGCTGATAAAGACGCTTTCAGGCGCAAAAGTTTCAAAAATAATTATTTCCGCGCATTCAAGCGGGACTTATGTGGCCCACGAACTGCTTGCAATGCTGGCCCTGAAGGAAAACAGAGCCATGCTGGATAAGACCGTTTATTACAATCTGGACGGCGCCACCTGCGTTGTTTGCGAAAAGCTGGCTTCGGCTTCCACCTCCTTTAAATTCACCTGCGTCGGCGCAAAGCAGGGCGGGCTTAAATCGCCAAACTATGAGAGCGTAAAGGCGTGCGGGCAGGAGCATTTTATGCCGCTTGATCTTAATGCCGGCTGCACCGGAACCTGGTGTATGCACGCCTGCCTGATAAACACCGCCGCGGCGGCCATTGACCCCAACAGGCCCTCCGTTCCCCGCTACTACGCGGACCCCCGCATTAAAGTCGCCTCAGGCTTTCTTGAAAGCGGCAGGTAACGGATCAGTCTTTTTTGGCAAACTACACCGCCGCAGTTGCGGCTTATTACAGTGTTTTTCACTTACCCGCCTGCCGTAACCGGGGATAAATAATAGGAGAAATCACCAATGAAAGAAAAGATCCTGAAAAAAATTGAGGGCTACGAAACTTACGCGATAGAATTGCAGAGGAACCTGACCGCCATACCGGCCATCTCCCCTTTAAGCGGCGGCGAAGGCGAATACGATAAAGCCATCTATCTTGAGAAAGAGCTGAAAAAACTTAAATTTGATTCCATAGAATGGATAAACGCACCGCAGAAAGAAGCCAAGAACGGCGTGCGCCCCAATCTGATCGCCCGATACCACGGAAAGAGCCCGGCCAAAACCATCTGGTTCATGTCGCATATGGACATAGTCCCCCCCGGCGAAGCAAAACTGTGGAAATCGGATCCGTATAAAATGGAAGTGCAGGGCCGCAAGCTCGTGGGCCGCGGCGTGGAGGACAACCAGCAGGCCATAGCTTCCAGCATGATGGTAGTAAAGGCAATGATGGAGTTGAACTACCGGCCCGAATACGACATAGCCCTGCTGTTCTGCGCGGACGAGGAAACAGGCTCAGGCTTCGGCGCCGACTACATCTCCGAAAACAAGCCGGAGCTCTTCGGCAAAGACGATGTTTTCTTCGTACCCGACTCCGGCACCGAGGACGGATCCATGATAGAGGTGGCCGAAAAATCCATAATGTGGATGAAGGTCATCACTCACGGCAAACAATGCCACGCCTCGCGGCCGTCCCTCGGGATAAACGCGTTCAAAGCCGCCAGCGAACTGGTGATGAAGTTCGGTTCGCTATATGAAAAATTCCCCCACAAAGACGCGCTTTACGAGCCGCCGACAAGCACCTTTGAACCGACCAAAAAAGAGGCCAATGTTCCCAACGTTAATACCCTGCCCGGTGAAGACGTGTTTTATATGGACTGCCGCGTGATGCCGCAATACCCTCTGGCCGAAGTCAAAGCTGAGATGCGCCGCCTGGCCGACGAGGTGGAAAAAAAGCACAGCGTGAAAATATCTTTTGAGCCCCAGCAGGAGGCCCAGGCCGCTCCCCCCACCGACCCGAACGCGGCCATCGTAACCGCGCTTAAAGCCGCTATAAAGGAAGTCCTTAAAGTGGAACCCAAAGCCTACGGCATAGGCGGCGGAACGGTGGCGGCATTCTTCAGACGCCTGCGCCTGCCGGCGGTAGTTTACTCCCGCCTTAACGATAGCGCGCACATGCCCAACGAATATTGCGTGATAGATCACATGATGGGCGACGCAAAGGTGTTCGCCGTAACAACACTGCTGCTCGGCGAGCAGAAGTGACCTTGCCAAGCCTGGTAATGGCGGTTTACCGATGATACGCCTTGGCCTCTGCTGCAAGTTCGCGGCCGAACCGATAAAGTTCCTTACGACCACCGCGCTTTACTCCGGACGACTCAGGCCAGGAGCGCGCCAGGAAAAGCTGGCGGCGCTGTGCCTGGCCAACTCCGGCGCGCTTAAACATTCCATCGAATACTGCGCTGCCAACAATATAGGCAGTTTCAGGGTGAACAGCCAATTACTGCCGCTGAAAACCCACCCAAAATTAGGATACGAAGTCCTGACTCTGCCCGGTGGCGCCGGGATTATAAAGGCCTTCAAAGCCTGCGGAGCGCTGGCCCGACGGCTGGACGTACGCCTTACCTTCCACCCCGACCAATTTATTCTTTTAAGCTCGCCGAAATCCGCCGTAACGACCGCTTCAATAAAGGAGCTGGAATATCAGGCCGAGGTTTCCGGCTGGATAGGGGCAGATGTCATCAATATTCACGGCGGCGGAGGGTACGGCGATAAAAGATCCGCCCTGGAAAGAGTAGCCGCCGCGCTTAAGCTGTTAAGCCCGGCCGCGCGAAAACGCCTTGCCTTTGAAAACGACGACCGCGTCTATACTCCGGCCGACCTGCTGCCTTTCTGCCGAAAGCATTCCCTGCCTTTCGTCTACGACGCGCACCACCACCGCTGCCTGCCCGACGGTATGAGCGCGGAGGAAGTCACGGCGCTGGCCCTGAAAACCTGGAACAGAGAACCGCTGTTCCACCTTTCAAGCCCGAAATCCGGCTGGAAAGGGCCTGATCAGCGCCGTCACAGCGATTACATCGATATCAAGGATTTTCCTATATGCTGGCGCGGGCTGACTATAACTATCGAAGTGGAAGCCAAAGCCAAGGAACTCGCCATAAAGCGCCTTCAAACCCAACTTTACAATTTAAAATAGGAATAGTGCCGGCTTATCTGCGGTTTTAGAGGCGCAACGGGTTTGATTTATATATAATAACCTTACGAATGGAACCCCTTGTGGAGGAATTAATGAAATCCGCGATTTTATTACCTTTGGTAATGATGTGCGCCCCCTTGTACGGCGCCGAAAGCTCCGCCGGCCCCGCTGAAAAGATGGGCGCGACCGTGGAAAAAGACGCGAAGTTCCCGCCCGTGGTCTCCTACACCATGAAAAACGGCCTGCGCCTGCTGATCCTTGAGAAAAAATTTGTTCCGACCGTGTCTTTCACTATGATCTTCAAAGTCGGGAACGTGGACGGAGCCCCCGGCAAGACCGGCCTCGCGCATCTGTTCGAACATATGGCTTTCAAGGGCACCAAGACCATCAATTCGGCCGGCTATGAGAAAGAAAAGATCCTGCTGGAAAAGGTGGAGCTGGCCGCTAAAGCCATGATAACCGAAGAGTCAAAGCAGACCCCGGACCCGGCAAAAATGGAAGCGCTGCGCGGGAAGCTGGCCGAGGCCGAAAAAGAAGCCGACACTCTGATCGTTAAGGACGAATACTGGAAGCTTTACAACGAGCTTGGCGAATCGGGCATGAACGCCATGACCTCGACGGATTATACCGGCTATGTCGTATCGCTTCCCTCCAACCGGCTCGAGGCCTGGATGATAATCGAGTCGGACAGATTTAAGAACGCCGTGCTGCGGGAATTCTACCGCGAGCGCAGCGTAGTCATGGAAGAGCGCCGCATGGGCGAATCCGACCCGAACCGCCTTATGTGGGAGACGCTTTTCACCAACGCTTTCGCGGCGCATCCCTACCATAACCCCACCATCGGCTGGATGGACGACCTCACGCGCCTGACCCGCACCGACGCCGACCAGTTCTTTAAAACTTTCTACGCGCCCAACAACGCCACGCTGGCGGTGGTCGGGGACGTGAAGCCGGAAGAAGTCATAAAGATGGCCGAGAAATATTTCGCCTCCTGGGCAAAACGCCCCCTGCCCGAAAGGAATTACACCAAGGAACCGCCCCAGAAATCGGAAAAGCGCATCAACGTGTTCTTCAAAGCCCAGCCCGCCCTGCGCATGGGTTTTCATAACCCCGGCTATGAAAACTCCGACATCTACGGCCTGCTCATGCTCAGCGAAATTCTGTCCAACGGCAAAACTTCCCGCTTCTACCGGAACCTGGTTGAGGGCAAGCAGCTGGCCCTGTACGCCAATTCCTATCACTCCACCCCCGGCGACCGCTATCCCTCGCTCTTTATAGTGGCTGCGGCCCCTAAAGCGCCGCACACCGTGGAAGAATTAGAGGACGCCATAATGGGCGAGATCGCTAAAATCGGCAAAGAGCCGCCGACTCAGTGGGAGATGGACAAGGTTTTGAACAATTACGAAGCCGGCCTTGTGAGGCAGCTGGAATCCAACTCAGGCCTGGGCATGAGCCTGGCGAACAACCAGCAGATACTGGGCGACTGGAAATTCGACTGGAAAGTGACGGACGAATTGCGCAAGCTTAAGCCCGCCGATATTTCCAGGATCGCGACAAAGTATTTCACCAGGGATAATAAGACCATAGTGTTCCTGCGCGAGCCCGACGCAAACCAGTCGGAAAACGGCGGCGCAAAATGAAAAACATAATCTCAAAAACTACCTTCTTAGGAGCTATCATGGCTTTAGGCATATCATCATTGTGGGCGATCCCGCCTATCCTGCCCAACATAGGCGGGATAGACTTCAAGCCGCCGAAGGGCTCGCGCTATGAGCTGGACAACGGCCTGGTCGTGTACCTGATGAAGGACGCCACTCTGCCGGTGGTGCATGTCACCGCCATAACAAGGACAGGCAAGATCTACGACCCGAAGGAAAAGATAGGCCTGGGCGAATTAGCCGTGTCCCTGATGAAAGACGGCGGCACGCTTAAATACAAGTCCGACGACATAGACACAACCCTGGAATTTCTTGGCGCGAGCGTGGAAACTTCCATAGCTTCGGAAGAAGCCAGAGCGGACATGTTCACCTTAAAAAAAGACCTGGACAAAGTACTGGATATCTACGCTTCGGTCCTGATGGAGCCGGCTTTTGAGGATGACAAAACGGCCCTGAAGAAAGCCGAAACGCTTGAGCTTATACGGCGCAGGAACGATGATCCCGCGCGTGAAGCGCAGCGCGAAGCGGTCCGGGCGTTCTACGGAGCGGAGCACCCTTACGGCTGGCGCCAGGAACTGTCAACCATAGAGCCGATAACAAAAGACGACCTGAAAACTTACCACTCCAACTACTACCGGCCCAACAATATAATCATAGCGGCCGCCGGTGATTTCGGCAGCGACGAAGCGATGCTGTCTAAACTGAAAGAAAAATTCGGGGGCTGGGCGAAGGACAAGGTTAAGTTCCCGGTGATAGCGCCGGTGGCGATAAATGAAAGCCGTCAGGTCTATTTTATAGAAAAAGATATATCGCAGACTTTCATCGTGATGCTGCAGAAGGGTGTAAAGCGACACGACCCCGTGGAATTCCCTCTCTCTATAACGAACGAAATACTGGGCGGCGGCCTTTCCGGGCGCCTGGCGGCGGAGATACGGTCGCGCAAAGGTCTGGCGTACAGCGTCTACAGCTACTTCTCCAAAAAGCCCGACTTCGGCTTTATTAACGCCTCGTGCGGCACCAAGCCGGAGACCTACTCACAGGCGATGTCGGAAATGATCCGGCAGTTCGGGCTTATAAAGACCGAAATCGCCCCCGGCGACGAGGTCAAAAGGGCGAAGGACTCCATAATCAACTCGTTCGTGTTCCGCTTCGCGACGCCGTTCGACCTGATAAGCGAAAGGGCGCTCTACGAGTACTACTCCTACCCGGCCGACTATCTGGACACTTATGTTGACAACATGAACAAGGTGGACCCCAAGGCCGTTCTCGATACCGCGAAGAAACTTTTTAAGCCTGAGAACGCCCTGATATTCGTGATCGGCAATTCTAAGAAGTTCGACAAGCCGTTGTCCGTCTTCGGCAATGTGGTGACAGTAAAAGAAGATTAAACCAGCGCGACAGCGCGGCAGCAAGAAAGCAGGACAGGTTAGTAAAATCTTCGCGATTCGTTCGGCTGTCTAACTGTCGCGCTGATCGCTATTCTCCTATAATTTTGACCAGTATCCTTTTATCCCTGCGGCCGTCGAACTCGCCGTAGAAGATCTGCTCCCAGGGTCCGAAGTCCAACCCGCCTTTCGTAACCGCAATCACTGTTTCGCGGCCCATTATGGTGCGCTTCAGATGGGCGTCAGCGTTGTCCTCGCCGGTCAGATTATGGTCATAGCCTTCCTTTGAATATGGCGCCAGTTTTTCCACCCATTCCAAAAAATCCTTATGCAGGCCCCTTTCATTATCGTTTATGAACACGCTGGAAGTGATATGCATGGAGTTCACAAGACAGAGCCCCTCTTTGATACCGCTTTTTTTAACTTCAGCCTCAACCTTTGAAGTGAGGTTGACGATATCGTATCTGTGCGGCGTATTGACCAAAATATAAGCTGTATGAGATTTCATTTTTCTGCTCCCATGTCCGCGAAACGCGCAATATCCGGCCCCTGCAACATTCTACAAAAAAGGTGTCAGCTGCTTTTTAAAAAGCAGTCTGATACCCGAACGTCCCTTGGCGAATGAAAAAGTATTTGCTATAATAAAAACCATGTCATATAAATGCACAATTTGCGGAAAAGGGCCGGTTGCCGGCAATTCCTACAGCCACTCGCATAAGGCTACCAAGCGGATCTTTAAACCCAACCTTCAGAAGCAGAAGCTGCTGCTGAAAGGTTCGATCCAGTCCGTTTTGGTCTGCACCAACTGCATAAAGAGCGGCAAAGCGCACAGACCCCTGAAAGCCGCCTGACGGGCATAGCCGATAGGCTGATTAACCGCCCGCAGCACCTTTAAGGACCATAAGAGCGCTTTCCTGTCATCAGGCCGCCATGGATACAGTCACCTGTACCCCGGGCGGCCTGGGTTTTTATATCCGCGTCAGGGCACCCTCAGGCTTCACAATAATTTAATATTTTTTAAACATACCTTTTGTATAATTCTCATAAGAGGTTGCGGTGATAAACGAAGGATTACACTGATTTTTGCCTGAGCGCCCGCGTAACTCTTCAAACAGAAGCCGTATATTTATCATAGCCGCGATCATTTCTTACAGCCGCAATATCTTTGCCGGAGGCCTTAAATGGATTTCGATAATCAGCTTGACCCGTCCACCATCACCGACGTGGAAACCGCCAAACTCGCCTTGCGCTGGGCCGTGGAGAAGATACACGCTCTCGCGGATGACAACGCCCGACTCAAGGAAGACAACCAGACCAAGACCAATATCTCCCGCACGCTGACCCAGCAGGGCGAGCAGAAGGATGAGATACTGAAGAAATGGCAATCCACGATAAAAACCTGGGAGGCCAACTGGAAAACCCAGACCGCCATGGAAGTGGATTTAAAAGGCAAGCTTCGCGAACAGATCCTCAACGAGGAGACCGCCAACTGGCGCCAGGCCAGAGTACAGCTGGAAAACGAGATCCGCGCCCTCAAGGAAGAACTGTCATCCAAAGAAGCCGAGATAGGCAAGCTTAAGATTTTTACCATTGAGGAGATCCGCAAAGCCTCGGAGCTGAAAGAAGCGGAAGCTCAGGCGCTGCTGCGCGCCCGCGGCGACGCGCTTGCGGAGCAGGAAGCAGCCATGCGCTCCCGGTTTGAGTTGCTGGAAAAAGAACTCATCGCAAGCCAGCGCGTTAAAGTAGAGCAGGACGACCTGGCGCTTAAAGAGCGATACGAGATCAAAATGCGCGAGTTTTCAAAGCTCTATCAGGCCAAAGAAAACCAGCTGGAAGATTTCAGAAAGAAGCTTGAGGACGAGTACCTTCAAAAGGCGGAAGACCTTTCCGCCCAGCGCGCCGCAAAACTGGCAGAGGAACGCCGCGACCTGGCCGCCAGGAACGACACGGCCCTGCGTGCCGAAATTGACGCGAAGGAAAAAGAATTTTCCACGGAGAAAGAGCGCGAGATCTCAAATCTTAAAGAGCTTCACCAGAAAGAAATTGCCGAGATACGCGACCGCCTGCGCCTGAATATTCAGCAGCGCGACCAGGACTACGTAAATCTGCGCCTGCAGCTGGAAAACCAGATGCTGGAGCTGGTTAAAAAGCATAACGATGCGGGCGAGGCGGCATATAACGCGGCAACCATGGAAACCCGCGAGAAGTGGAGCCGCCTGGCCGTTGAGAACCAGAAGAAACTGGACGCCCTCGTCTCCACCATGAATTCACGCTGGGAAAAAGACTGGGCCCGGCGCGAGGAAGAGCTGGCAAACAGCAGTTCCGCGCTGGTCAGAGAGGAAAAAGACCGTCTGGCCGCGGATTTCAGGGCCAAAGAGGACGCGCTGCGGAAATCCCTGCTTAGCGAACAGAACGACCTGGCCGTCAGAGAGGCCGCCGAGCTTGAAAAAGCCAAACTTGAACTTAGCAAGGCGTATGAAGAACGCCTGGCACTTGTGAAACAATCTTTTGAAAACGCCTGTCTACTGAAAGAAAGAACCATGGAAGAGCGCCTGGCCGCCCGAGAGAGAGCGCTCTCCGACGCCTGGCGCGCCAAGGAAGAAGAATGGACAATGGAAAAGGAGCACGCCCTCTTTGAACAGCGCGAAGGCCTTAAAGAGGAGTTTTCAAAATACCGCTCCGTCCTTAAAGAAAAACTTGTCCAATTTGAAGACGAACTTAAGCTGAAATACGCCCACAGAGAACTGGAGCTCGCCGACAGATCAAAAGATGAGTATGCCGCCGGAGAGAAAGAGCTTGAAAAGCGCTTTATCGCGGAAAGGCAGCGCTGCGCCGCCGAACTTGAGGGAAAAAAGAAAGCTCTGGGCCGCCAGCAGGCCGAACTTGAAAAAAATCTGGAAAACGCCAGGCACCGCATAGAAGCCGAAAGGGCTGAATTTGAAAACCGTCTGGCTGAACGCGGCCGCGAACTTCTGGCCGGGGAAAGAGCGTCCCTGAAGGAAGCATTTGAGCGCAAGGAAGCTGAACTCGCTAAAAACCGGGAGGCCGACGCCCGTAGAGTAGAGCTGGAAAAAGCGGCTCTGGAGAAGGCCCTGTCGGACAAAGACGCCGCCGCCGAAACCGCGGCAGAGGCGCTGCGCCGGGCCTGCGAGGATCGCATTAAAGCGGAAAAGATAAAGATAGAGGAAGCCGCCCATTCGCGCGAATTACATTTAACCGCGCGGGAAAGCGAGCTGGAGAAACTGCAAAACGCCCTCCGGCAGCAGCACAGCGAACTGAAAGTAAAACTTTACCAGGAACTGCAGGGGAAAGAGCATGAACAATTCTCCCAGATGGCCAAGGCTAAAGAGGAGATGTATAAAGCGCTTAATGATCACCGCGCCGTAATGGACCGGGAATACGAGGAGCGTTTTGATGACCTGCGACGCAAGGAAACGGAACTGGAAGCCCGCTTCGAGGAAAAGGCCAAAAAACGCCAGGAAGCCCTTAAAAAACAGAAAGAGGACGAGATAGACAAGCTCACCATTGAATTTGAAAACACAAAAGCGGAAACGGAACGCCAGCACAAAAAAAAGGAAGACGACCTTCTCGCGTATTATGACAATAAACAGAAGGAGCTCCAATTAAAATACGAGAAGGTGCTGAAAACCGAGCGTGAGCGGCGCCAATAGCCGGCTGCCGCGGCGGCGTTGTCTGCCGCGCTGATATATGGAAACTAACGACTTTGACGAAATTCTGAAAGAGACCGAACTGGATTCGGCCAAGATGATATTCAGCCTGACCTCCGAGCTCAAGGAGAAAGAGCTGGAGCTGGCGTCACTGCGTTCTAAAAAATTCGAGGAGATACAGCAGCACAACAAAGCCAAAGAGGCCGAGTTTGAAGCGCTGAACCAGGCTCAGGAAGGGCGCTTTAAGAAGCGCGAAGCTGAAATAGCCCGGCTGATGGTGGAGAAGGAGGCGCGGCTCTGGCAGAAACACCAAACTATTCTGGACGAGGCCATTACCAGGCACCGCGCCGAGCTGGAAGAGGAACGCGGCCGCCTGAACGCCGACATCGCGCGCAAAGAGGCCGAAATACTGGAACAGAAAAAGAACCTACGCGCCGAAATAGAGACCCTTTTTAAGAAGTGGGAGACCGAGCGCGAGGAAGATTTCAAGAACGAACGCAAAACCTTTATAGAGGAACTTAAGCTTGGCCGCGAGACGGCCCGCAAAGAAGCCGAGGATCGTGCCCGGCAGATGGAAGAGCTCTGGAAGGAGAAACTGGCGCAGAACTCCGCTGAAATGGCAGCGCGGCATGACATGGAAATGCAGGAGTCCCGCCATAAAATACGACAGGAACACCTGACGGAAATAAAAACTCTGTCTGACCGGCTGAACGAAGAATTTACCCTGAAAGAAAAGCAGATGTACGCGGCTTACCTTAGCTGGCTCTCAGACAACAAGAAGTTGCTGGAGGAGAGTTTATCGGCGCGCCTGACCCAGACCGAAGCCGATTATTCCGCCCGCGCTGCGACGCTGAAGTCCTCCCTCACAGAGGCGGAAAAGGAGCTCGCGCGCAGGCACGCGCAGTGGGAGGAAAAGCACACCGAGCTGAAAAGATCTTACGACGCAAAAGAAGCGGCTCTTGAAGCCGGGGCCGCGGAGAACGCCGCGGCACTGAAGGAACAATTCGCCGCGCGTGAAAAGCTTCTGGATGAGCGGGAGACGAAGCTCTCGGCCGAGCGGGAAGAACTGAACATCTTCAGAAAGCAGGTGGCAGACACCATACGCCAGCGCGAGACGGAACTGGCCGGCGCTTTTGAAAAGCGCTACGCGCTGCTCAAAGAATCCATGGAAGAATCCGCGCGCATAGCCGAACTGGGACTGTCGCGAAAACATGAGGAGACCCGAAACCAATTTTCCATAATTTCCGGGCAAAAGGACGCGGCGCTGGCCCGCCTTAACACGCTGGCGGAAAACAACACTGAACTTAAGCGCCAGCTGGCCGATAAGGAAGCCTACCTGCGCGCCATGGACGAACAGGAGCACGCCCGGGCCTCCGCGCTGCGCGTGAAGCTGGAAAAAGAATTCACCCTCAAAGTCATCACCCTGCGCGAAACTCTGGCCGCGGAGGAGGAAGCCGCGCGAAAAAATTTGGAAGAGAGCCTCAAGACCGAAACCACCCGCTTAGCGCAGGAGTATCGCATAAAAGAAGCCGGACTGGCCGCGCAGCGCGACCTTATGAACGCCCAGTCGCAGAAACTTGAGGCCAAGTTCATGGAAGCGCTTAAGGCCAAAGAGGCGGAAAACTCCGAAAACATAAAAAAAGTCCTGGCCAGCCTCAACTCCCAGTTGGAAACCTCAAAGGCCGCAGCCGCAGCCGAACTGGCCGAAGTCCGCCGCCGGGCGGAAGAAGCCGCGGCCTCCCTCCGTGCGGAGCACGAGGCCCGCCTTAGGGAAAAAGACCTTCGGCACGAACAGCTGCTTTTGGCGCGCGAAAAACAGTCTTTTGAGGCCGCGAGAAACGAATCGGAACTTGAAAACAAAAAAACAGCGGAGAACCATCAGCTGAAACTGCGCGACATGGAAAACCGGCAGCACGCGATGGAACAGAACCTTAAGTTCGCCTTACAAAGCAGGGACTCCGCGCAAACGCAATTATCCCTTTTAAGAGAGGAAATAGAACTCACTAACATCAAGCTGGAGGAAACCGAGCACGAAAAACAGAATCTTATCCGTGAGAATCTCTCCGGGGCCAAGGACCTGAGAAGCTCCATGGAAAAGGAATTCACGGATAAAACAGCGAGCATTGAGAAGAACTACCTGGGCCAGATGGCGGACGCCATACGCCGCGGCGAAGAAAAAGAAAAAAACCGGCAGGACGAATATTTCAGGAAGCTGGAATTTATAAAAGAGGAATACACCGCCAGATCAGACAGGCAAATCAAGGATCTGGAGGAAGCTTACCAGGGAAGGGAAAACCGACTGCTCGCGGCTCTGGAAGAGAGTTACAAACTGAAGGAGAAAGCCTTGTCAACGCGCTTTGAACAGATGGAGCGCAATTACTCCGCCGCGCTCTCGGATAAGGCAATGCAGCTCGATAATGACCGTTCCGTGGCTGAAAGCGTCAGCCGCCTGAAATCCGACCTGGAAGCCCGCAACATGAAGCTCAACTCCAGGATCCAGGAACACGATAAGCGCTTACAGGAAGCCAGGCAGACGCTGGAAGCTTCTTTCGCCGCGACAAAAAAAGATCTGGAAGACACCCAGCGCATAAAAACGGCCCAGCTGGAGAATGAACGCGTTAAGTTTAAGGGCTTGCTGGAACAGGAACAGAACCTGATCTCGGATCTGCAGAAACGCGAAGCCGCGCTTCAGGAAAATTATACCGCCAAGGAAGCCGCGCTGATAAAAGAATTCAATATTTCTAAAGAGAGACTGGAAGCCGACTACCAGGCCAGGCTAAAATCCCTTGATGCCCGCGAAAAGAAGCCGCCGCAAAACGCGGGGTAAAAGAACGCATGTTCGCATATCTTTTTACTCATATTCCTAAATATTTATTATAATAATAACCATGTCAATATTCGTCGCCAAAGAAATATTTCTCACCAAAGGTATCGGGCGCCATAAAGAGAAACTCGCGAGTTTCGAGGAAGCCCTTAGAGATGCCAAGATTGCCAGGTATAATCTTGTGCATGTCTCCAGCATTTTCCCCCCCCACTGCAAAGTGATCCCGAGGCAGAAAGGCGTGGAGCGGCTTAAAACCGGGCAGATACTGCATTGCGTTCTCAGCCGCAACGCAGTCAATGAAAATCACCGCCTGATAGCCTCCTCGGTGGGCCTTGCTATACCTAAGGACCGCAGCCAGTACGGCTACATCTCCGAGCACCACACTTTCGGCGAAACCGACGAACAGACCGGCGAATACGCCGAGGACCTCGCCGCGCTGATGCTTTCCACCATCCAGGGAATAGAGTTCGGCAGCGAAACCACCTGGGACCAAAAAGAAGAGATCTGGAAAGTAAGCGGCAAGATCGTAAAGTCCACCAATGTGACCCAGTCAGCTATCGGCGTTGAAGGCGCCTGGACCACAGTGGTAGCCGCGGCAGTATTCGTGTTTTAAGCGACATTTAGAACTATTAAAATCCGGATCTCTTTTACGGGATCCGGATTTTTACATGATGGCGGAAAAATATGAACATAAAACCAAACAAAACCCCTTTTCTTATTGACGAGGCGGCATCACTTACGGACGCCAGATTCCTGATACTCCCGGTCCCATACGAGAAGACCACTTCTTACGGAAAGGGCACAAAGAACGGGCCGGCCGCCATACTGAATTCTTCTTGGCAGCTGGAATTCTGGGATGAGGAAGCAAAAAGGGAGATATGGAAAAAAGGCATCATTACGCTGGCACCCTTCAACTGCGCCCAGGGCGAGAAAGCTTTTTTTAAAAATCTTGAGCGTTCGGTCACGGAACTGTTGGCCGCGTTCAAGGGCATCCCTATATTTCTGGGTGGAGAGCACAGCGTAACACAGGGCCTGCTGCCCGCTTTTAGTAAAAAATATAAGGATCTCTCAATATTCCATTTTGACGCGCACGCGGATCTGCGGCCGGAATACGAAGGTTCCGCGCATAGCCACGCGTCCGCTCTTTATCCCCCGTCGCGGACCATCCCTACCGTGCAGGTAGGGATACGCAGCGTGTCCCACGACGAGAAGCAATACATCAACGCCGGCAAGGTAAAAACCTATCTGATGCATGAGAACCTGAACCTGGCCAAGCTTGAAAAAAATGTCCTGAAAGACCTTTCGGACACGGTCTATCTGACCATAGATGTAGACGGTTTTGATCCCTCGGTTATGCCGGGGACCGGCACGCCGCAGCCTGGCGGTTTCATGTGGTATGACGCTCTGCGCCTTTTTAAAGCGGTCTGTAAAAAAAAGAAGGTCGTAGGAATAGACGTGGTGGAGGTAGCCCCGATAAAAGGCTCCCCCATGACCGAATTCAACGCCGCCAAACTGATCTATAGATTAATGGGGTACCTTAGTTAACCGGAAAGTTTCAGTTGGTCCGTCTCACCGGCGGCATTCCCCACCGTGAAATTGGTGGGGAAGCCGGTCGTCCTACCGGCGCAAGCCGGTATCCAGCATCAAGAATACCCTGGATTCCGGCTTGCGCCGGAAAGACGGAATAGAAAAATCTGGGCTACCCGACGACTAACATGCGCCAACTGCATTTTCAGGCTAGTGGCGTTGCTTACGCTCCACGGTAATTGGTTTGGCAGACGGCTGCCAGGTCTGCATCCTGCAGGATTATTTGTGTTTGAAAAAGCCTGAGCGGCATATCGTGTCCAGCGCCGATATATCCGTATCGCCCGCTTTCAGATTCCCGCTACTGTTTATTATCTTATACATGACGGCTTCGGGGGCGGAAAGGTGCTCGATCCCCAGCGCGTGCCCCATCTCATGCGCGAGAAGTCCGGCCAGCTGTATGCTGTCGGTATAGCTGTAGATGTCTATCTCCTGCATTCCCCAATAAGCCCGGTAAGACCCCGATTCAACGCTGCCCAAGGCCGCTCCTACGCGGTTATACTGTGCGATGTTCAGATTAAGCTGTACGATGAGCTGGTTAAGCATTGTCGCGAGCGCGTTAAGGGTATTAATATGCGCTTTAACGGCTTTCTCGGACGCGCTCATATCAGATAACTCGCGCTCCAGCGCCGCATTCACCGCCTTCAGCCGCCTTAACTGCGCGGCGGATCCGCCATAGGTCCATCGCCGCATCTCGTCCTTAAACGCGGCGTCGCGGCGTTTATAGGCGGCCAATCGGGCCGCGTTCTTGGCCTGCTCAGAATCCACCAGCGCTGAAAGATTATTGTACCGCGCCCTAATTGCTTCGTAGGACGCGCGGCCCTGGTCGGTCCGTATATCCATCGTCTTGAGCTTACCGGCCGCGGCTTGGCGGATGTCGTAGATCAGGTTGACCGTAATGTCGCCGCCGCGTTCCACATATTCAAAAAGATCCCTGCGCGCCGGCCCTTCCCAGACCGCTTCGGCTTTTTTCAGGTCATCGGAAAGTGTATCTGCCGTGATGTCGAAACGGGGGTCGATGGAACCCAGCGAATACGTGATAGTGGTCGCGCAGGGAGACGCCTGCCTCTTCACCATGCGGGCTATCGCGCGAAGCCGCGCTTTATTAGGATATACAGCGTACCACGCGAACGACATAAATACGACGAGAAGCATACCGCTGATAAACCTTCCCATCGTTATACTAAGTTTCCACATATATATTTTCAATGGACGAGTTCCGGGGACAGTATATTTAGTTCCGGGGACAGTATATTTAATTGGTTTTTACGAGATATATATACTGTCCCCGGAACTCCCGGAACTCCCCGGAACTCCGATGTATCAGCAGATTTTTTTCTGGTCAGTAGGAATCCAACTTTTCGAATTCGGAGACCTGCTTTTTTACGAAAAGATGCTCAAGATCGCGGGCATAGGCAAAGGGCCCCTTGGGCCAGCCCATGGCCAGCTTCATACCGGTCTCCACATCATACTCGGAAGCCATAATCTCGGAGGCGAGGATCCGGGCTTCCTCTATAACCGGCCGCATGAGTTCCGCGAAGATCTCCTCTTTGGAGACCTTCTTTAAACCCAGATACTTCACGACATTGGAAAGTATCGGATTTTCCCCCACTATCCGTCCCTCTTCATAAATATAAAAACCTATCGTGGCGTTTCTGCCAAGCTGACCGTACTGAACCAGGCGCAGTTCCATAGGCGAAGGAGTGAGCCGCCCGGGCTTGCCCAGCGCTTCGTAAATACTCTGAGTGGCCTTATAATCCCTGTCCAGCCCCACAAAATCCACCGCCTCAAACGGCCCGACCGGCAGCTGCCCAACCTCTTTAAACGCCGCGTCTATCTCGTGCGGGCGGCCCTTTCCGGCTTCCAGCAATTTAAAGGCACTGAGAATAAAAGGCCTGAACAGGCGCTCCACTATCTGCCCCGGATTATCTTTTACTAAGATCGGCGTCTTGTCTATCTTTCTTAAAAGATTTACGGCGGCGTCCAGATACTCATCTTTGGTGCCATCCAGCCGCACCAGCTCCACCAGCGCGTTGGTCCGCACCGGCTGAATAAAATGAAATCCCATTATCCGCTCTTTCGGAAGATTCGTGTTCTCAATCAGAGCCTTTAGCGGCTGTACGGCGCAGTAAGCCGCAATAACGCAGTTGGGCTCCACAAAATCCTTCAGCTTGGAGAAAGCCAGTTGCCGTTCCTCCAGATCCTTGGCCATCGTCTCTATGATGATATCAGCACCTTTGAACTTGGACAGGTCCTGGATACCCTCTATATTGGATAGCAGATCCTCCTTACCGGCCTGATGCATTGACCAGCGTATCTTAGCCAGGGAAATATTAAGACTATCCTTAAAATCGTCGTAGATGCGCACCTGGTAGCCATGCTTCAGAAATATCTCAGCCAGGCCCGTGCCAGTGGTGTTGGCTCCCATGATGCCTATCGCGTTTATTTCCATTCGTTAAACTCCATTCAAGATATCGTTAAAACAATCGTGATTTACTGCCATAAGCCGTACGGGCGCCGAGCCCGCCATATGCCATACGCAGAAAAAATCAATATGGAACTTCCTTAAAGAACTTATGGCCTACGGCTTATGACCTATGGCAGGATATTGCCGTCGGCAATATCCTATATCAGCTTCACTTCTTCCAGGCGAACCAGGCCTTCCTTGTTGATGACTATCCGGATGCGGTCGAAATGTATCCTGGCGGCGCCCTGCGCGTCTACGTATGAATATTTTATCACCATATTGATATGGTAGACGCGCGCGCAGACAGCGACGCGGATCTGGCCGGTCGCCGGATCAGCGTACGGGTACTCTACGCGGGAATCATCGGCCTGAGTGACAAAATCTTTGATGTTAAAGCGCATGATATCGTTAAGGTCCTTGCGCCGGTCATGAACGCTGAGGATCTTTTCGGGATAGAGGACTATTTCTTTTTTATATTTAAAAACGCGCTCCGGCTTCCCATCCTCGTCTATGGATGTGATATTGTCTATCTTTCGTATGCGCGATATATCCGGCGGCACCGCGGCTTCCGAGATGAAGGTGAACACCTCTTTAAGCAGACCGATAGCCTTAGAGTTGTACGGGTCAAGGATCTTTATCTCACGGTCGGAGAACCAGCGCGTCAGATTTCTGGAGAACAGGAGCTTAAGCCAGTCCTTGATACGATCCTTAAAAATGTAGCTGGTTACTATCACCAGCACGAACGGCACGCTGTTCATGGTGTAACGGTTCTGCGCGTAGATGGTGGCCGTGACCGCGAACAGCATTGCCAGGCCGGCCGCTAGGCCGAAAAGCAGCTGCGTGAGCGTCTGCCCCTCGTCCAGTTCCGGCTTCAAATAAAGCACGCTGGATATAAATTTTTTAAGCACTCCCCGGCGGTAAATGATAACCTCGTTATTCTCGCCCTCCTTAAGGACGGACGGGTAATTCATCGCGGCGCGGTAGCGGTTCTGCGATACGATAATAGCGGTCAGCTCTTTTTCCACGTTTTCAAAAGCGGCAAGGGCCGCCTTGTTGCGGCGCATAGCCGCCAGCAGGGAGGTAAGGTATTCCTCTGTTATCAGGCTCAGGTATTCGTCGAAAAACTTGAAGGTCTCTCTCAGCTTGACCGGCACCGCGGGATCCAGCACTTCCGACTTTAGCGCGTTTATCTGGCCGCACAGATACTTAAAATCCACAAGGAAGCTTTCCAGCTCCTCTCCGACAAAGAGCTTTTTGCCGTGTTCCGGGGCCGGGTGGGAGTAGGTTTCTATGTCCGCCATGAAACTTTTTACCAGGTCGCGGATCTCGCCGCGTATGACGCAGCCCAAAAGCTTAAACTCGTCGTAAGCAAGTTCCACCAGGGCGGGATCTTTGGAGCCGGAAAGTATTCGGGAGATATTCTCCTTCACCCGGTTGAGCGGGGAGGTTGCAAATTTGGGATCGCAAAGCCTGGACAGGCTGATCTTGGGCGTTCTGAAACGGATATAGCGCTGATTATTGTTGTAAAAATCTTCCTTTGTGTAGGTATTGGGACCTATGTTAAGCGCGCTTGGCACGAAGAAGTAACTCTCCAGTTCATAAACCGTGCGGGAGGACGGGGGAAGATCAATATCCAGCTTTATCTCGAACCGGTGCCGGTCGTGCAGAGTTATCTTGGAATCAAAAATATCGTCATGTTCGTCTATCATAGTGTTAGTAAACCGTAAAACGGAAAGCGTAAAACGGAAATAGTAAAAATGACATTCCTTAAAAAGTTTACTGTTGCCGATTTACGATTTCCGCTGTCGCATTGCTCCCCGGCCGCATCCTTATTTATCCGGATGAAATTTTTCGTGCGCGGCTTTTACCCCGGATTTCTCAACGTGGGCATAGATCTGCGTATTATTGAGGCTCGCGTGCCCCAGCATTTCCTGCACCGATCTGAGGTCAGCCCCCGCCTGCACAAGATGCGAGGCGAAAGTGTGCCGGAAAAGATGCGGATGCACGGCTATCTGCACAT